>NZ_JBAQRT010000281.1:0-3766 GCF_049306435.1 Zavarzinia sp. | reverse complement strand
CCCATCGGCCGCGCGCTGCCGCCAGGCATCGAGGCCACCCGCGCCCCCCGCCAGTCCCTCCGGCGCCGCCGTGGCATAGCCGACGGCACCGATCCCGTCGAACCACAGATTGCGGGCATAATCGGGTGCCCCGGGCAGCACGGGCCCCGGCGCCGGCAACAGGATGCCGGTGAAGCGGATGCGGTCCCCGGGGAAAAACCGCGCGACCGCCATGTCGGGATCGAACGTGACCCGAACCCGGCGCGGCAGCACCAGGCCGCCGGCCCGGGTCGGAAGGTCGCCAAGCACGGCCCGGGGCCTCTCGCCCGGCCGGGCCTCGATCGCCTCGATACCGGCATTGAAGGAAATCGGCCCGAGACGCTGGGCCAGGACCGGCGTGCCGACCATCTCGGCGCGCAGCCTGGCGGCGGCGAAACCAAGGGCGACAACCGCGAGCGCCAGCAGCGCCAGGGCCAAACCCGGCCGTCGCCGCGAAACCATGAACGCCCCGATGAATACAATGGCCGGCGCGAAGGACACGACCAGCCCCGGCTCCCCCGGCAGGGCGAAATAAAGGCCGATCCCCGCGGCGATGCCCACCGGCAGCCACAGAAACCAGCGGTCCCTCATCCCGACCAGAAGGTCGGCCACGGCGGCGGGACGGGGAAGCGCGGTTTTCAAGAGGGCCAGCCCTGCGGAATGCGACTATCGACGCATGGTATCAAGCCCTTAACGGGGTGTGATCAGCCAATTCGCCATGGTAAGAAGCGGTAGTCGAAAAAACACGTCAGTTGGTCATGTCCCCCATCATCACGCGCTTCGCCCCCTCGCCCACCGGATACCTTCATATTGGCGGGGCGCGAACGGCCCTGTTCAACTGGCTGTTCGCCCGGCATTTCGGTGGCACCTTCCGTCTGCGCATCGAGGATACGGACCGCCAGCGCTCCACCGAGGATGCGATCGAGAAGATCTTCGAGGGGATGCGCTGGCTCGGCCTCGACTGGGATGGCGATGTCGTGCACCAGTTCGCCCGCGCGCCGCTTCATGCCGCGCAGGCCCACCGCCTCGTCGCCGAGGACAAGGCCTATTTCTGCTATTGCACGCCGGACGAGTTGACCGCCATGCGCGAGGACGCGAAGGCCAGGGGCCTGCCGCCGCGCTACAATGGTTTCTGGCGCGACCGCGACCCGTCCGAGGCCCCGGCCGGCGTGAGGCCCACGGTGCGCCTGAAGGCCCCCCGCGAGGGCGAGACCCTGATCGAGGATCTGGTCCAGGGCGAAGTGCGCTTCCCCAATACCGAACTCGACGACATGATCCTGCTGCGTTCGGACGGCACGCCGACCTACATGCTCTCGGTCGTGGTCGACGATCACGACATGAACATCACCCATGTCATCCGCGGCGACGATCACCTGACCAATACCGCGCGTCAGACCCAGCTCTACCTTTCCCTTGGCTGGGACGTGCCGCAGTTCGCCCATATCCCGCTGATCCACGGGCCGGACGGCGCCAAACTGTCCAAGCGCCACGGCGCCCTCGGGGTCGATGCCTATCGCGATCTCGGCTATCTGCCGGAAGCCATGCGCAATTATCTGCTGCGCCTCGGCTGGAGCCATGGCGACGACGAGACCATTTCGACCGAACAGGCGATCGAATGGTTCGGTCTCGAAAACGTCGGCCGCTCGCCCGCCCGTTTCGACTTCGCCAAGCTCGACAATCTGAACGGCCATTACCTGCGCGAGGCGGATAATGGCCGCCTGGCCGGCCTGGTCGCCGCCGATCTCGCCAAGGCAGGCATCGAGGTCGACGCCGCCGGTCTCGATCGCATCGCGCGGGCGATGGACGGTTTGAAGGCGCGCGCCAAAACTCTGGTGCAACTGACTGATTCGGCTCGCTTTCTTGTCTCGAAACGGCCCCTCGCCCTCGATGCCAAGGCCGAGAAGATCCTGTCGGCCGACGGTCGGGACAAGCTGGCTTCCCTTCGCGCCGCCATCGCCGATCTCGACAGTTTCTCGGCGGCCCAGATCGAAGGCGCGGCCAGGGCCATGGCCGAGGCGAGCAATGCCAAGCTCGGTGATTTCGCCCAGCCCCTGCGCGCCGCGCTCAGCGGCTCCAATGTCTCGCCGCCCATCTTCGAGGTGGCGGAAATTCTCGGCCGGGTTGAGTCCCTCGGCCGTATCGACGACACTCTGGGGCGCTGACCGTCAAGACGGGGCGCCCTGACTTGAAAAGATGCATCTCGGCCACGTCAGCCCTATTCGTGCCGAAATGCTTCGCAGTATAATGGGGGTGCATTCAACCGAAGGGTACGGGACCGCTCCCCCCAACGCCGGTCCCGCTACCGTGAATCCCATGTCAGAAACGCGCTAGACGGAGTGCAGCGAATGGCCGAACGGACCACAGTAACCCTGAATGATGGTGGCACCACGTTAGCGTTGCCCGTGATGGAGGGGACGGTTGGCCCCAAGGTCATCGACATCCGCAAGCTCTATGCCGAAACCGGTCACTTCACCTATGACCCCGGTTTTACTTCCACCGCGTCCTGCGAATCCAAGATCACCTATATCGATGGTGACGAAGGCGTCCTGCTCTATCGCGGCTATTCGATCGACGAACTGGCCGACAGCAGCGACTTCCCGGAAGTCTGCTACCTGTTGCTGAACGGTGAGCTGCCGACCGCCGCGCAGAAGGAAAAATTCCTCAAGAGCATCACCTATCACACGATGGTGCACGAACAGCTGTCGATGTTCTTCCGCGGTTTCCGCCGCGATGCGCACCCGATGGCGGTCATCTGCGGTGTCGTCGGCGCGCTATCGGCCTTCTATCACGACTCGACCGACATCAACGATCCGCGCCAGCGCCTGGTCGCCAGCCATCGCCTGATCGCCAAGATGCCGACGATCATCGCCATGGCCTACAAATATTCGGTCGGCCAGCCCTTCATGTATCCGCGGAACGATCTCGATTATTGCGAGAACTTCCTCTACATGACCTTCGGCGTGCCCTGCGAGCCCTATAAGGTCTCGCCGATCCTCGCCAGCGCGCTCGACAAGATCTTCATCCTGCACGCCGATCACGAGCAGAACGCCTCGACCTCCACGGTCCGGCTCGCCGGCTCGTCGGGCGCCAATCCCTTCGCCTGTATCGCCGCCGGCATCGCCTGCCTGTGGGGTCCCGCCCATGGCGGCGCCAATGAAGCGGCGCTGAACATGCTGCAGGAAATCGGCACGCCCGACCGCATCCCCGAATATATCGCCAAGGCCAAGGACAAGAACGATCCGTTCCGTCTGATGGGCTTCGGCCACCGGGTCTACAAGAACTACGATCCGCGCGCCAAGGTGATGCAGCAGACCGCCCGCGAAGTGCTCGACGAACTCGGCGTCCACAACGACCCGCTGTTCCAGGTCGCGATGCAGCTCGAGGCCATCGCCCTCAGCGATCCCTATTTCGTCGAGAAGAAGCTGTACCCGAACGTCGACTTCTATTCGGGCATCATCCTGAAGGCCATGGGCTTCCCCACCACCATGTTCACCCCGCTGTTCGCTCTGGCGCGCACCGTGGGCTGGATCGCCCAGTGGTCGGAAATGATCGCCGATCCCAACCAGAAGATCGGCCGTCCGCGCCAGCTCTACACCGGTGCCACCCGGCGTACCTATACGCCGGTCGGCGAGCGCGGCTGACACAGGATGGACCACAAGGTGTCCGGCGAAACCCCGCGGCGCTCCGGCGCCCGCGGGCGCTCGCCGGGCGCCGGCCTCGTTCCTCCGGGCTCGGCACCGCGCTGGGT
>NZ_JBAQRT010000280.1:0-5877 GCF_049306435.1 Zavarzinia sp. | reverse complement strand
GGCGGGCCTGGGCCAGGGCGAGCGAAGGCGCCAGGGCGATGCCGGCGACCGCCAGCAGCAGAAGCCGGCGCTTCGGCTCAAAAGATCGACTTGGTTTCCACATCTTCCTTGGCCTTTTCCTCGATATGCAGACGGACGTCGGCATCGAGCTTGATGTTGAGGTTGATGGTGATCGGCTCCCGAGGGGCGACCACCTCGACCCGGGGCGTGCAGGCCGCGGCCATGAGCGCGGCGGGCATAAGGCGGAGGGGGATCCTCGCGCGATCCATTGGCGAATCCGTCACTGTTGCAGCCTCCCTGTTGCCCGGCCCAAGAGATCCTGCGCCGACCTTAGGCCGAGCAAGACGAGATCGGCAAGCCGGGCGAAATTGCTCTCGAGCCTGATGTTGAAATTGAAGGGCTGCCCCGGCAGCAATACGGGGTTGCCCCCCGCCATCTTCAGGAGCACATAGCCCTCACCCTCGGCCGCCTTGGCGAATTCGATGGCGAGGCTGTCGTAATGGAAATCGGACAGCGCCTGCAGGGTCAGTTCCATTTCCCGCCCCGCGGCGGCGATTTGCGGCGGCAGGTTGCCGGGACGATAGGACAGCGTGCCAGGACCTTGCGCCTTCAGCGCGCCATCGGTCAGCACCAGCCTGTCGCCCGCGACCTCGATCGGGATGCGGCCGTCGAGGAAGCCGGTGCCCGACAGACCGTCGAGGCCGAGAACGCGGGTCACCTCGGCGAGATCGACGTGCGCCACCTCGATGACGGTGCTGATCGCCGGGCGATCGAGGGTCGCGGTGAAGGCGCCGCTGGTCAGCGTGCCACCGGCAGCGCGGATCGTGACCGTCTCGACCTTGAGGGCGGGTTTCGCCAGCAGCTGGCCGGTGAATTCGACCACCGCGCTTTCGCCCCCGCTCGACACGGTGGCGCTCACGCGCTGGCGCGGCGCCGTCGTCAGGGGCCAGGGTCGGGTGATCCTGATCGTGCCGTTCAATGCGCTGACGCTCGCCGTCTCGCCGACAAACCCGAGATCATCGAGGGCGAGAGCCAGATCCGATGCCAGTTTGCCCCCCTGCCAGGTCAGTTTGCCCGACAGGCCGACGCCGCCGGAAATCTTGCCGGGCATCGAACCCAGTCGCGGACTGATGTCGACCGGCTGCAGGCCGCCGGACGCGAAACGCACCGGCGGCAAGGCCAGGGTCGCCGCGAGGGCGGCGCTTGCCATATCGTATCGCCCGGCGATGTCGAGGGTGACATTACCCAGGGTCAGGGGCGCGGCTTTCAGGGAAAACTCCACGGTATCGCCCACGAGGCCGGCTTGGCCCGACAGGCTTACCGGAATCAAGAGCGGCGGCTGCTGAAGGTTCCGCAGGACCGCCCCCGTCACGGTCGTTTCAAGGCCCGCATCGGTCAGTCGCAGGCTGATCGCGGCATCGGACAGGGCCCAGGGCAGACCCGGCAGGTCGATGGCGACGGCAGCCAGCTCAAGGCCGAGCCCCCCTGCCGCCGGCAGATCCAGCGCGAGTTTGCCTGCCGTGAGCGCGGCCTTGCCCGGCGGCCCCTCGACCGAAGCCGTCAAGACATCCGCCGCGACATGATTGCCGGCAAGGGAAAGCGTGGTCGAGGCCACGACACGCCAGCTATCCGCGCCCGAGCGATAGGTGACGCGGGCACCGTCAAGCGCCAGGGCGCCGATGTCGATGCCCGAAGCGCCGCCCCCCGAAGCATCTCCCCCCGCAGCGTCGCCGGTTCCGGGGGCGATCAGCGGCCGGCCGCCGGCCTCCAGCCCCGATGGACCATCCGCCAGATCAAGGTCGAGCCCGGCGAGGGTAATGGTGCCGACGCGCCCGTCGAGCAGGGCCGACAATTCGAAATCGACCGCCAGATGCTCCGCCGCGATGGCCCCGCCGCGCAACCGAAGGGCGGAGACATCGATCCGGGTGAAATCCACCCGGTCGAGCGAGAAGGCGACGGGACCGAAGCCCTGCCCCTCGATGACCCGAACGAGAATCACCCGGGCGAGATCCACCCGCCAGATCCAGGCCGCGAGACCGAATCCGGCCGTCAGGACCAGCAGGATCGCCAGTCCGGCGGCGAGAATGCGCGCCCATGGGGTGCGGCGCCTTGTCTGTGTGTCCTTGTTCACCCGGTGATCCTATCATCATGGGCGCCGCGACAGGACCGGCCTCGCGGATTTTTCACGAAGACCACGCCCGGGGTGGTCCTGCCGCCCCAAAAGTGCAACGCTGCGGGTGTCGCCACCGCTAGGGAAAGGGGGTCATGGGTCGCCATGACAGCAAGTTCCAGCGAAACGCCCGCTCGGTCTGAAGGTGCCGTCGTCGCCGTTCGCGGCGCCGTGGTGGATGTCCGGTTCGAGGCGGCCGCCCTGCCGCCGGTTCATTCGGCGCTCACCGTGCTCTGGGACCGGCCCGAACCCCTCGTGCTCGAAGTTCACGGCCATGTTTCCGGCGACGTCGTGCGGGCGATCGCGCTGCAGTCGACCTCTGGTCTTGCCCGGGGCATCCGCGTCCTCGCCAGCGGCAAACCGCTTGAAGTGCCGGTCGGGCCGGCGGTGCTCGGCCGTCTCCTGGATGTCGTTGGCAATATCAGGGACCTGGGCGCGCCCCTGCCCGAGGACACGCCGAGGCGCGGCATTCACAACCCGCCCCCGGCTCTCAAGGACGAAACCAGCACGACCGATATTTTCGAGACCGGGATCAAGGTGATCGATCTCCTGTCGCCGCTCTCCCGGGGGGGCAAGGCGGCCATGTTCGGCGGTGCCGGCGTCGGCAAGACCGTGCTCGTCATGGAACTGATCCATGCCATGGTCGAGAAATACAAGGGCACATCGGTCTTCGCCGGCATCGGCGAGCGCTCGCGCGAAGGCCACGAACTGCTGACCGACATGCAGGGCTCGGGCGTGCTCGCCCGCACCGTGCTGGTCTATGGCCAGATGAACGAGCCGCCGGGGGCGCGCTGGCGCCTGCCCCAGACCGCCCTGAGCATCGCCGAATATTTCCGCGACGAGCGGCACCAGAATGTTCTGTTGCTGATGGACAATATCTTCCGCTTCGTCCAGGCCGGGGCCGAGGTCTCCAGCCTGCTCGGCCGGTTGCCGTCGCGCGTCGGCTATCAGCCGACCCTGGCGACCGAGGTCGCCGCCCTCGAGGAGCGGATCGCTTCCGTCGCCGGGGCGGCGGTCACGGCGATCCAGGCGGTCTATGTTCCAGCCGATGATTTCACGGACCCTGCCGTGACCGCGATTTCCAGCCACATGGACAGTACCATCGTGCTGTCCCGCGCCCTGGCCGCTGAGGGTTTCTATCCGGCGGTCGACCCCCTCGCCTCGTCCTCGGTGCTGCTCGATCCGCTGGTGGTCGGGGAGGAGCATTACCGGATCGCCGAACAGGCGCGGGAAGTTCTCGCCCGCTTCAAGGACCTGCGCGACATCATCGCCCTCCTCGGGATCGAGGAACTGGGCAGCGCCGACCGGCTGGTGGTGCGGCGGGCCCGCCGCCTGCAGCGCTTCCTCAGCCAGCCGTTCATGGTGACCGAAGCCTTCACCGGAACGCCCGGGCGCAGCGTCTCGCGCGCCGAAACGCTGGCCGGCTGCCGGGCCATCCTCGACGGCGAGGCCGACGACTGGGCCGAAAGCTCGCTCTACATGATCGGCACGATCGACGAGGCGCGGCAGAAGGAAGCGACGGCAGCGAAAGGCGAGGCGGCATGAGGCTGAGGATCCTCACGCCCCTCGCCGTCGTCGTCGACGAGGATGGCATCGCCGCCCTCCGGGCCGAGGACGCGACGGGCAGCTTCGGCATCCTGCCCCATCACGCGGATTTCCTGACCGCGCTGACGATCGGCGTCGTCAGCTGGCGGCGGGCCGATGGACGGCAGGGGTTCTGCGCGGTCCGGGGCGGCGTGCTGAGCATGACCGGCGGCCGGGACATCGCCGTTGCAACGCGCGAAGCCGTGCCGGGTGATGATCTGGCCAGCCTGGGCGAGATCGTGCTCGCCCGCTTCCGCAGCTCTTACGAGGATGAGCGGCAGCAACATGTCGAGAGCACGCGGCTGCATCTCAACGCCATTCGCCAGATCATGAGCCATCTGCGCGCCAATGGCGGCGGACCTTCGCCATGAACGCCCCCATCACCCCGCCTCCCGACGAACGGGACCCGCTGGTGCGGGAAACCCGCCTGCGCGGCGAGAGACGGCGCCGGCACGAGGCGGAAAACGCCGGCTCGGCCCTGCGACGTCTCGGCCAGATCGGCGTGCTGGGCTGGATGATCGTCACGCCCGGCCTGCTTGGCCTGTTTCTGGGCCGCTGGCTGGACCGGCAACTGGAAAGCGGATTGTTCTGGACCGCGCCCCTGCTGATGATCGGCATCGGCCTTGGCTGCTGGTCGGCGTGGCGCTGGATGGGGCGGTCCTGACCATGACCGACGCGGTGTTCAGGATCGCCCTCGAAGGCCTCGCCGGGCTTGCCGCGGGCCTTGCCTTTGGCATCCTTTACTTCAGGGGTCTGTGGTGGCAGGTCCGCCGCTTCGAGGCACGACGCCGGCCGCTGGTGCTGATCGGGGTGATGATCGGCCGTTTCGCGCTTCTGGGCGGGGGGCTTGTGCTGGCGGCCCTCGCCGGGGCGGTGCCGCTGCTGACGGCGGCGCTTGGCGTCCTCGGCGGGCGGGCGCTGGTGATGCGCCGGGTCAGGATGGCGGCGCCATGACCTCCCCCCTCGAGAGCATCGCCCTGTTCCACATCGGCCCCGTGCCGGTGACGGCGGCGGTGCTGGTCACCTGGGCGATCATGGCGCTGCTCGCCCTCGGCGGCTTCCTGCTGACGCGCCACCTCGCCCTTCGCCCGAGCCGGGTACAGGCCCTGCTGGAAACCGTGGTCGAGACGGTGGACAGCCAGATCAGCGAAACCATGCGCGTGCCCCCGGCCCCCTACAGGCCCTTCATCGGCACGCTGTTCCTGTTTATCCTGACCGCCAACTGGGCATCGCTGGTGCCGGGGGTGGAGCCGCCGACGGCGAAGCTCGAGACCGACGCGGCGCTGGCTCTCCTCGTCTTTCTCGCGGTCATCGTCTTCGGCGTGAGGGCGGGGGGACTCCGGGGTTACCTGTCCAGTTTCGCCACGCCCAATCCGATCATGATCCCGCTCAATTTGATCGAGAACGTCACGCGGACCTTCTCCCTGCTGGTCCGCCTGTTCGGCAATGTGATGAGCGGCGTTTTCGTCATCGGCATCGTGCTGTCCCTCGCCGGGTTGCTGGTGCCCATCCCCCTCATGGCCCTCGATCTGCTCACGGGGGCGGTCCAGGCCTATATTTTCGCGGTTCTCGCCATGGTCTTCATCGCCGAGGCGGTGGGTGAAGCCGGGCACCATCCGTCGCAGCAAAGGAAAGATCCATGAACTGGCTCGCCCTCGTCAGCATCATTTCGGCCGCCGTCGCGGTCTGCTTCGGCGCGATCGGGCCGGCCCTGGCCGAGGGCCGGGCGGTCGCCGCGGCGATGGACGCCATCGCCCGCCAGCCGGAAGCGGCCAACACGATCTCGCGCACGCTCTTCGTCGGCCTCGCCATGATCGAGACCATGGCGATCTACTGCCTGGTGATCGCCCTCCTGCTGCTCTTCGCCAATCCGCTGCTCGGCTGAAGTCATGACCATCGACTGGTGGACCCTCGGCCTGCAGGCGGTCAATGTCACCGTCCTGATCTGGCTGATGGCGCGCTTCTTCTGGCGCCCGCTGGCCGCGATCATCGAGGCGCGGCAGACCGCCGCCGCCACCATCCTGACCGAAGCCGAAGCCAGGAGGGCGGAGGCCGCGGCCGAGGCGGCGAAGATCGCCGAGGCACGCGCCGGCATCGCGGCGGAACGGGACGCCATCCTGACC
>NZ_JBAQRT010000279.1:0-3909 GCF_049306435.1 Zavarzinia sp. | reverse complement strand
CGCCTGTTACGGCGCCAATCAGGCCCTGGCCGGCTGGCTGGACGAGGCGCGGTTGTTCCACGGCCATGAGGCCCTGACCCGGGCCGGCATGATCCTTCACCGCGAGGCTCCGGCGCGCATCGATCTGGACGGGGAGCGGCCCCGCCTCGCCGGCCGCGCCTTCGATCATGTGGTGGTCGCCGCCGGCATCGCCGTGCGCCCGCCGGACTATGAAGGTTACGACGCCGCCGCCTTCCCGCCGCACTGGACGGCGGGGGAAGCGATCGGACCCTTGCGCGACCGGATCGATGCCCTCGAGGATGGCGCCACCATCGTCATGCTGGCGCCGCCCGCGCCCTACCGTTGTCCGCCCGCGCCTTACGAACGGGCGACGGCGATCGCCGCCCGCCTGAAGGCGATGGGCAGGCGCGGCCGCATCCAGATCCTCGACGCCAAATCGTCCTTTCCGAAGCAGGCCCTGTTCGAGGAGGCCTGGGCGCGGCTCTATCCCGGCAGGATCGAATGGTATCCGGTCGATGTGATCGGCAAGATCACGAGGATCGACGCCGCGACCCGCCGCGTGCTGACCGCCTCGGATGCCTTCGCCTTCGATCTTTTGCATGTCATCCCGCCGCAGAGCGCGGCGCGCATCGCCCTCGACAGTGGCATCGCGGGGGAGACGGGCTGGATCCCGGTGACGGGGGCCGGCTTCCGCACCCCGGCCTCGTCCCGGGTCAGCGCCCTCGGCGATGCCTGCATCGCCGGCGACATGCCGAAATCCGCCTTTTCCGCGCGGGCGCAGGCGCTTCTGATGGCGGAAAGCCTGGCGGCGGATATCCTCGGCCGGCCGCAGCCTGTGCCCGAGCTGTTCAATACCTGCTACAGCCGCCTCGCCGAGGACGAGACCGTGGTGGTCGGCGGTCCCTTCTCGATCGTCGAGGGGCGGATCAAGGCCGGCCCCGGTTTCATCAGCAAGGTCGGCGAATCCGCCGGGATCCGCCGCGCCCATGTCGCCGAGGGCGCGGCCTGGATCGATGAATTCTCCCGCGCGGTGTTCGATGGAGGGACCTGAGCCATGAAATGCCTTCTGCTGGCCCTGGCGTTGCTGCTGCCGCCGGTCGCGGCCGACGCCGAAGGGATCGAGGCCGAGATCCTCCATGTCACGCGGGACGAGGAGCCGGCGATCCCCTTCTCCTTCCTCGAGCCGGTGCCCGAGGGCGAGGGGGTGTGGGGCGCCCGCCTCGGCCTCGCCGACGACAATGCCAGCGGACGCTTCACCGGCCAGAGCTTTCGCCTGACCGAGATCGTGGTGCCCCGCGACGATACCCTCGGCGATACGCCGGGCCTTGCCGACAGGCTTGCCAGCGGCGCGCGGCTGGTGGTCTCGGATCTGGGCCGGGCCGACCTCGACGCCTTGCTGGCGCTGCCGGGCACGGCGGATGATGTGATCTTCAACGCCCGCGTGACCGACGACGACCTGCGCCGCGAGGCCTGCCGGGCCAATCTGTTCCACACCGCCCTGTCGCGGGCCATGCGGGCCGACGCGCTGGCGCAATATCTCGTGCTGATGGGCTGGAAGGACTGGTTCCTCGTCGTCGGTCCCTCGGCCGACGACAAGGCATTCGCCGCCGCCGTCCGCGCCGCCGCCACCCGCTTCGGCGCGCGGATCGCCGAGGACAAGCCCTGGACCTATGAGGTCGGCAACCGCCGAACCGACAGCGGCGTGACCAATGCCCGCGAGGAGATCCGGCCGCTGACCAAGGTCGGCGACCATGATGTCCTGATCGTCGCCGACGAGGCGGATGATTTCGGCGAATATCTGCCCTATCGCACGGCCCTGGCGCGGCCCGTCGCCGGCACCCATGGCCTGGTGCCCCTGGGCTGGAGCCGGGCCAACGAGCAATGGGGCGCGACCCAGCTTCAGCGCCGTTTCGAGAAACAGGCGGGCCGGCCCATGACCGCGCGGGATTACGCCAGCTGGCTCGCCCTGCGCGGCATCGGCGAGGCGATGACCCGGGCCGGCGGCAATGATCCGGCGCTTCTGCGCGCCGCGCTGCTGGCGCCGGATTTCGGTGTCGCCGGCTTCAAGGGGGCACCGCTGTCGTTCCGCCGCTGGGACCGGCAGATGCGCCAGCCCGTGCTGCTGGCGACGACGCGCAGCCTCGTCGCCGTCGCCCCGGAGGACGGCTTCCTGCACCGGGTAACCCCCCTCGATACGCTGGGCGACGACGAGCCCGAAAGCGCCTGCGGCCAGCGCGGCTAGGGATGCGGTTCATTTCAAAGTACAGGGATGAATACTAAAGAGCAAGGTAATGAACTAAAGTATATTATACCGTAATTCCGCAATATTCGTTCGAACGTCTTAAGTGGTAAGTATCATTTAAAATAATTCTCGTCCTGCCGATGCTTGCCGCCGCTGGCCGCCATCCCGCCTGAAAGGGGTGGTGGCGCAGGGCGACAGAAACACCGGAGGAACGTCATGTCGGGGATCAAGGGGATTGGGGCATTGCTGCTGGGCGGCGTCGCCCTGGGCTGCGTGCTGGCGGCGGGGCCGGCGAAGGCCGATGCGACCGAAGACTTGCTGCGCCAGCTGAAGGCCAAGGGCATCCTGAACCAGCAGGAATACGACAGCATCCTGGGACGCAAGCAGGCCGAAGACGCCGCCGCCACCCGGAAGCAGGAAGAAGCGACGCAGGCGGCGGTCGCCGCCGCCAGGGCCGAAGCGGCCTCGGCCGGCGACGGGCTCTATGTCAAGGTGAAGGACCCGGCCAAGGGCATCGGCCTTCAGGTCGGCCCGGTCGACATCGCGCTGTCGGGTTCGGTCAATGCCTTCTATGTCGGCAGCGGCAAGGACGGCGGCAACCAGCCGGTCGCCCTCGGCGCGGTCGGCGGCACGCAGGACACCTCGTCGGTGCGCAACGGCCTGCTGCCCGGCTTCCTGAAGATCGACGTGACGACGACCGATGACGGCGTGACCTATGGCGGGCATTTCGGCCTCTATCCCGGGATCAACAGCGTCTCTTACGTGAACGGGGCCAATTCGGCCGGCGCGCCGCAGGGCCTCGCCACTTCGGGCATCGATTTCCGCCAGGTCTATATGACGGTCGCCTCCGACGGCTTCGGCGAATTCAAGGCCGGGCGCGACATCGGCCTGTTCGGCTCCGAAGCCATTCTCAGCGACATGCTGCTGCTCGGCGTCGGCGCGACCGGCGGCAATCAGGGGCCGTCGAATACCTCGCTCGGCCATATCGGCACGGGTTACATCTATACCGACTTCCAGCCCCAGATCACCTATACGACGCCGGACATGAACGGCTTCAAGGCGTCGCTCGGCATTTTCCAGCCGCTCGATACCGTGCCGGTGCTGGGACCGCGCCTGACCGGCCACGAGACCCCGGGTTTCCAGGGCAAGCTGACCTATGACTTCAAGTCGGGCGATTTCGGCGGCCGTCTCTTCGCCGGCGGCCTGGTGCAGGAGCTGAGCGCCAATGCCGACGCGGGCGAGCCGGCGGGGGCGGAGACCACGGCCTACGGCGCCGATGTCGGGGCGAAGCTGACCTTCGGCGACGCCGGCCTGCTGGCCTATTACTACGCCGGCAAGGGTATCGGCACCACGGGCCTGCTCTATGGCTCGGTCGCCGCCAATGGCGAGGCCCGCGATTCGCGGGGCTTCCTCGTCCAGGGCACCTATACGATCGGCAAATTCACCCTGGGCGGCAGCTATGGCGCTTCCTACCTCGACCTGGCCGATGGCGAGGCGCCCTCGATCCTCGTGGAAAGCAACACGTCCGCCGCGCTCCAGGCGCGCTATGCCCTGCGCAAGTGGGTGACCGTGGTCGGCGAGTTCATCCACACGGAAGCCGAGGCTCATGACGGCAGCGACGCCACCGAGGATGTCTTCGCCCTCGGCACCATCTTGTTCTTCTGATC
>NZ_JBAQRT010000278.1:0-4319 GCF_049306435.1 Zavarzinia sp. | reverse complement strand
AGGCGTCGGGCCGCGACGCGCGTTGGGGGCAGGGGACCGCAATGGCAATGGGGAAGTCGAAGTCTGTCCAAGGCGCCGGTGGGGCGAAACGGGGCAGGGCATGGCTGCCGGTGGCGGCCGCGGGCCTCGCCGGGGGGCTGATCGGCGGCACGGGGTTTGCCCTTGCCGAGGTCTATCAGCTCGAAAACGGCGCGACCATCGGCGTCAACATGACGACGACCTATCAGATCGGCGTCCGGGCCGAGGACCCGAACCCGCGCTCCTTCTCGCCCGAGACGGATTACGCCCAGGTCGTCATCCTGCCGCAGCTGCCGATCCTGCCGGTGGTGCCGACCTCGACCCATACGCCGCAGACCTATAACTTCGACGATCCCAATCTGAATTTCGAGAAGGGCGACCTGATCACCAACGCAGTGACCGCGCTCCTCGAAGCCAGCTTCAAATACGAGGAATTCGGCGTCAACCTGAGCGGCAACGCCTTCTATGATTTCGTCTATCATTCGGCCAATGCCAACGACACGTCTTTTCCGGACGGCATCAACAAGAGTTCCGGCGAGCCGGACCAGTTTCCGGGCCAGACGCGGGTCGCGAACGGCGGTCGCTTCCGCCTGCTCGACGCCTTTGCCTATGGCACCTTCCATCCCTTCGATACCGATCTGTCGATCCGGGTCGGCAATCAGGTGGTGGCCTGGGGCGAGAGCCTGTTTTTCGGCAATATCTCGCTCAGTCAGGGCGTCGTCGATGTAACGCGTTCGAACTCGCCGGGTTCGGAGGTGAAGGATATCCTGCTGCCGGTGCCGCAGGTCTCGATGAACTGGGGCCTGACCGACCGCCTGTCCCTGCTCGGCTATTATCAGTTCGGCTTCGAGAACAACCAGATGGACGGCGTCGGCAGTTTCTTCAGCCGCTCCGACATCATCGGGCCGGGCGCCGAATTCGCCTATGGCTCGGTCAATCCGTTCCCCGATGTCATCACCACCCTCGCCTCCGCCTGCACCCTCAGCCCGTCGACGCCGGGGTGCCAGAACATCGCCCTGCCGATGCCGATCGCGCAGCTTCTGTCGCAGGTGATCAGCGACAATCTGCTGGGCATCGCCAACGAGGACACCAGGCGGTTCGACGTCGCCTATGCCGGCGAGGTGAAGCCGAACAGCGGCCAGTTCGGCGCCGGCCTGCTTTACGACGTCACCGACAATCTGACGGCGGGCCTGTATTTCCTGAAGTATCACGACAAGAACCCGTCGCCGACCTTCGATATCTCGACCATCGACACCGATCCCTTCCGCCCGGGTTCGGTCGGCGGTGCCGTCGCCGGTCTTTGCGGCGGCCTCGGCATCGACTGTTCCGGCGTCGAGGGCATGGTGAATTCGGTGGTGGACAATCTGGTGGCGACGGTTGCCCCGCTCTACCTGCCCTATACCTATCGCGTGGTCTATTACGAGGACGTCAAGCTCTACGGCGGCAGCGCGACGACGACCCTCGGCCCGGTCAACGTCGGCTTCGAATTCGCCTATCGCCAGGGCGCGCCCATGCTGGTCAACGGCAAGATCTCGGGCATCACGGCGCCGCAGCCGGTGCGCGGCGACTATTGGCAGGCCAATCTGAGCGGGCTTTATGTGGGTGGCGCCACCGCCTGGTGGGACTCGCTGAACCTGATCGCCGAGGTCAGCCTCAATCACGTCGTCAGCCACGAGACACTCTATTTCTACGATCAGAACGGCCAGCCCCTGCAGGACGGCAAGGGTAACAACATCAACGCCTTCCGTGAGCTGACCGGCGACCAGACCTCCTGGGGGATTCAGGGCCTCGCCGAGTTCGGCTTCACCGACGTCTTCCCGGGTGGCTGGGACATGGCGGTTCCCGTCGCCTTCGGCATCGCCTTCGGCACGCCGGCCGCGCCCGGCGCCCTCGGCGCCCTGTCGGGCACGGGCGACGTCCGTGTCTCCTCGGGTATCAAGTTCCGGCATCTGAACAATCTCGAGATCGGCATCATCTATACCGCCTTCTTCGGCTCCTACGAGCGGATCGAGCGGCCGCTGGTCGATCGCGACTACGTCATCGCCACGGCCAAATATACATTCTGAACAAAGCCAAGAAACAACCGAGGAGGAACTCCATGGATCGCAGGACTTTCGTCGCCGGACTGGGCGCGGCCGCCTGGGCCGCCGCCACGCCCCACTTCGGCTTCGCCAAGGCGACGGCGGACGAGGTGGCGAAACTGGGCACATCCCTGACCCCGGCCGGCGCGATCAGGGAAGGCAGCGCCGACGGCTTGCTGGCGCCCTGGTCGGGCAAATGGCTGGGCGTGCCGCCCGGTATCAGCCATGGCGGCACGGGCAAGGTCCAGGCCAATCCTTACGCGGCCGAAAAGCCGCTGTTCTCGATCACGGCACAGAACTTCCAGCAACATGCCGACCGCCTGACCGAGGGCCAGAAGGCCCTGTTGCAAAAGAATCCGGCGAGTTTCCGCATGGATGTCTATCCCTGCCATCGTGATTTCCGCTTCAACGACGCGCTGCACGCCAATCTGAAGCTGAACGCGCAGGAAGCGCAGGTAACGGCGGATGGCGAGGGCGTGACCGGAACCTTCGGCGCGCCTGCCTTCCCCTTCCCGAAGAGCGGGCTGGAGCTGATCTGGAATGTGATCAGCATTCCGCGTGGCTTCACCCAGCGCGGCACCATGGACGAAGCCGTGGTCTATCCCGACGGCAATGTCGCCTGGGGCGCGCAGCAGTGGGATATCTATGCGACCGCCTATGACCCGACGGTCGCCCGCGCCAGTTTCGACGGCGGCTCGGCCTTCGTCTTCCGCAGCACCCTGAAGCCCGAGCGCGAGCGGGGCTCGATCACCCTCGTTCGGGAATATTGGGATTTCGGCAACCGGCCGAGCCAGGCCTGGCAATATGTCCCGGGCACCCGGCGGGTGAAGCAGGTGCCGGAAATCGCCGGCGACTATCCGCTGGGGCCGGGCGGGTTTCATACGGTGGACGATACCGGCCTGTGGACCCAGTCGCCCAAGCGCTATGATTGGGAAATCGCGGGCAAGAAGGAAATCTTCATCCCCTACAACAACTTCCTGATCGAAGACCCGGCGGTGAAATACAAGGACATGCTGGCCAAGGCCCATCTGAACCCCGAGACGGTGCGCTGGGAATTGCATCGCTGCTGGGTGCTGAAGGCCAGGCTGAAGCCGGGCCTGCGCCATGTCTATGCCGCCCGCACGCTCTATATCGACGAGGACAGTTTCAACCCCGCGATCGCCGACATGTATGACGCCCGCGGCCAGCTCTATCGCATGGCGATGAACACCACGTCCTACGACTATGTCTCGCAGTTCTTCCAGCAGCGGGTTTGCGTCTATCACGACCTCGTCTCCGGCGCCTATATGGCCGACCGCCTGTCGAGCGAGGTGGTGGACCGGATGCGCTACAACGAGGGCGGCCGCAAGGAAAGCGACTACACCCCGCAGGAATTGAAGCGGAAGGGCGTCTGATCCCCGGCCGGCGGCTCGTCCATCAGGACGATGCCGCCGGGCGCATGGATCGCGAGAATGCCGTAAAGCGGTAAAGGGGAGAGGCGTGATGACGACAGGCAAGGGCAGCGGCGGTGATATCGGCGCCGAGGTCTCGGCCGGCAATGCCGTCGTCGCGGCGCCCCTGCCGGTGCCGGCGCGGTTCGACGCCGATTGCGGGTTGCTCGTCGTCGGTTACGGCGCGGCCGGGGCCTGCGCCGCGCTGGAGGCGGCGGAAAGCGGGCTGGACGTGCTGCTGGTCGACCGTTTCGCCGGGGGCGGGGCGAGCTGGCTGTCCGGCGGCATCGTCTATGCCGGCGGCGGCACCCGCCACCAGACCGCGGCCGGCCGTCCCGACAGTGTCGACGCCATGGCGGCCTATCTCGCCCGGGAAGTGGGCGATGCCGTCTCGGCCGAGACGATCCGCCGCTATGCCGCGCAAAGCGCGTCCATGATCGACTGGCTGGAGGCGCATGGCGTCGGCTTCGACAGTGCCGAGGCGCCGCACGAAACCTCCTATCCGTCCAAGGATCATTATCTCTATTTCTCGGGCAACGAGATGGTGCCGGCCAATCGCGACGCCATTCCGCCCGCCCCGCGCGGCCACCGGGCCAAGGGCAAGTGGCTGTCCGGCCGGGCCATGATGGAAGCGCTGATGGCGCGCATCGCCCGCACCCCCGGCATCACGGTGCGGACCGAGGCGAAGGTGCGCCGCCTGATCGTCGATCCGGCGGGCGCCGTCGTCGGCGCCGAATTCATGGCGCTCCGCCCCGGCGGGATCGCCGCCCGGCTGCACCGCGCGCTGGAG
>NZ_JBAQRT010000277.1:0-2186 GCF_049306435.1 Zavarzinia sp. | reverse complement strand
CGCCATCGCCGCGCGGGCCGCCTTCGAGGCCGCGCTCGCGACCGGGGAGCGGGTGGCGCGGGTCGACGCCGAGATGGGCATGATCGAACTCGGCCTCGCCGATGGCAGCCTGTCGCGCCCCGAGGCGATCGCAAGGCTGGACCGCCTGCGTTACGCCTGGCGCGGCGACGAGAAGGAACTCGCGGTGTTGCGCCGTCTCGCCGATCTGCAGCTGGCGGAAGGGCAGTGGCGCGACGGGTTGCAGACCCTGCGGCTCGCCGAGAAGCTGTTCCCCGGGGACCCGGGCGTCGATGCCCTGAGGGAGACGGAGAAGGCCGCCTTCCGCCGCCTGTTCCTCGGCGGGGCTGCCGATGCGCTGCCGCCGGTGCAGGCGGTCGCGCTCTATTTCGATTTCCGCGACCTGACGCCCCTCGGCCCCGATGGCGACGACATGATCCGCAAGCTGTCGGACCGCCTGGTGCAGGTCGATCTGCTCGATCAGGCCAAGACCCTGCTGACCCATCAGGTCGAGAATCGCCTGCAGGGCATTCCGCGCTCGCGCGTCGCCGCGCGGCTCGCGTTGCTGCATCTGCTGGACCACGATCCCGCCAAGGCCTTGCAGGTGCTCGATACGACGGAACAGCCGGTATTGCCCGAGACGACGGCACGGCTGCGCCGCCTGCTGCGGGCGCGGGCCCTCGCGGATCTCGGCCGGCCGGCGGATGCCCGCAACCTGCTGGCGGCGGACACCAGCATCGATGCCGCGCGGCTCGGCGCCGAAATCACTTGGCAGGCGCGGGACTGGTCCGGGGCCGCGCTCTATCTCGGCCGCCTGCTCGACGGGCGGAAGCCGCCCGATCATGGCGCCCCGGGCGCGGATGACGAATCGCTGGTGCTGCGCCTCGCGGTCGCCCGCACCCTGGCGGCCGATGCCACGGGACTGAAGCAGCTGGCCACGCTGTGGGGGCCGGCCATGACGCAGTCGAAATATGCCGATGCCTTCGCCATGCTGACCGGCAGCGCCGATCCTTCGGCGATCGTCACCCGCAACCTGGCGCAGACCATGGCCAATACGGGGGCGGGGGGCAGTTTCCTCGGGGAGTTGCG
Source organism: Zavarzinia sp. (assembly GCF_049306435.1). Classification (NCBI taxonomy): domain Bacteria; kingdom Pseudomonadati; phylum Pseudomonadota; class Alphaproteobacteria; order Rhodospirillales; family Zavarziniaceae; genus Zavarzinia; species Zavarzinia sp. The sequence continues at coordinate 1,100 of NZ_JBAQRT010000277.1, read as the reverse complement.
CAACCGGCTGGCCGCCGGGCAGGGCTTGGGGGACTGACGTCGCCAGTCCCCCGCCTTGTGTCGGGCTGCGTTACTTCTTGCGGCCACGGATCATGAAGTTGTCGTAGGAATATTCGGCGACCTGGAACCACAGGTATTCCTGGTCGCGGAAGGCGATGATCGATTTGATCAGCGTCTTGAAATCGGCGTTGGTCGCGGAAATCTCGCCATAGAGTTCATGGGCCGCGCCATAGGCCGCCTGCATGATTTCGTTCGAGAAGGGCCGCAACTGGGTGCCGGCGGACACCAGGCTCTGGATCGCCTTGGGGTTCTTGGCGTCGTATTTGGCCAGCATGTCGACATTGGCGGCCGCGGCGGCGGCGGTCACGATCGCCTTGTAGTTGTCCGGCAGCTCGGCCCATTTGTCGGTGTTGATGAAGAAATGCAGCGTCAGGCCGCCTTCCCACCAGCCGGGGTAATAGTAGAAGGGCGCGACCTTGTAGAAGCCCAGCTTCTCGTCGTCATAGGGACCGACCCATTCGGCGGCATCGATCGTGCCGCGTTCCAGTGACGGGTAGATTTCGCCGCCCGGCACCTGCTGCGGCACGACGCCGAGCTTGGCCATGGTCTGGCCGGCCAGACCGGCGATGCGCATCTTCAGACCCTTGAGGTCCTCGACGGTCTTGATTTCCTTGCGGAACCAGCCGCCCATCTGGGTGCCGGTATTGCCGCCGGGCAGGCTGTAGATCTTGTGCTTGGCGAGGAAGGCATTGTAGAGCTCGTTGCCGCCGCCATGATAAAGCCAGGCATTCTGCTGGCGCGAATTCAGGCAGAAGGGCAGGGCGGCGCCGGCGGCGAAACAGGGATCCTTGCCGACATAGTAATAGCCGGCGGTATGGGACATCTCGACCGTGCCCTGTTCCACGGCGTCGGCCGCCTGGAAGGTGCCGACGATTTCGCCCGCGGAAAAGACCTGGATCTGGAACTTGCCCTCGGTCGCGTCCGAGACATATTTCGAGAAGACCTCGGCGGCGCCATAGATCGTGTCGAGCGACTTGGGGAAGCCCGAGGTCAGGCGCCATTTGACTTCCGGATTGCCGGCGGCTCGCGCCGGGGTGGTG
>NZ_JBAQRT010000276.1:0-2326 GCF_049306435.1 Zavarzinia sp. | reverse complement strand
GGATTTTTTCAATGGAAAGGCAGACTCCGTCATCCGCTGATATTCAATCCAGCAATCATACTTCCCCCCATTAGTGCTCACCCCATTAGTGCTCTGACCGCTTTAATGAGGCTAAAGTAAAAACGAGTTGAGGCTGGAGGATTCGTTATTTTTGAAAAAATGTGCGGGGAATTTTGAAAAATAAATCTTCAGCTGATGAAATCTTTTCCTGAACCTCGTAAGACCTCCCTCTCTCCCGTTGGTCGTTCGGTCGGGGGATCTCTCCTGCGGCATTCGCCTACGGAGAGGAAGACAGCTGCGGATGGGGAAGCGGCAGCCTTCGTCGGGAAAGTGCGTTTCGGGACTTCGCCCCCGCATAATCGCGTGGATTATGCGACGCGATGGCCGTCTTTGTGGGATGTCATCATCTCTGCTTTCGCACATCTGCCGCCATCCCAGTCGCCGTCCACTTTCCCGGTCAGTTCACATAAGCGTTATGTGATGCCGCATTAGAACCTCATCAACCCCCAACCCCAGTCATGGGGCACTCCCCTTGGGATAGTCCCCTCTCAGGTGAGAGGGGATGAGATGCGCTCCGGCCACAGAGTCCGAACGCTCGGAACGCCACGCCGATCCAGTCCAGCCATCTTTCCTTCGTCAAGATTTGCTTCGCACCGTCGCTACGCTCGGGTAGCTCTCTGTCCCGGATCGTCCTGGCATAACCTCGTGTCGGAGGCCTACGCTCCAGCGGGTTCGTGTCGTCGTCGATGAAATGCCATCTCCTTTGACACTCACCCGCGGGAGGGGAAAAGAGAAGAACGGTGGCACAGTTGCCCCCCGACCCCCTACAATCGGGCGTTCCGCCGCCCGAACCCACGGGCAGGGATTATGGCCATCCCTGCACCCGGCCTTGAGAGTTCCTGAGTTTTCCCCGCCCTTGTTGCTGTATCCCACCCTTGATGATGAAAAGAAATGAGTAATCGAAGTTCTGCGAGTTTCGCATCTGGGGAAAGTGTTCTGTGAAATCTGCGATGTTCGCAGATGCGATTCCGGACAGAACCCGTCGGACGGCTTGCGCCGCCATGTTTGTCCTTCGGACACCGTCGCTGGCGCTCGGGTAGGCATTTCCGACGGAACCTGTTCCGGGTATTTTCTTTTAGCTGCTAAAAAAAGGCTGGAAAGATCTGCGGAGTTCGCAGGAAGGCGGGAACATTAATCAGCTTGCTTTAACAGCCGTCTCGATCATGTCGCTGACGAGTTTTCTTTGTGCTTTCGGAAGTTTTTTCAGCTTTTCAATTTGTCTTTCAAGATTTGACCTTGTCCCCTGATGCCGATTTTCCTCAGCAGTTTCATAAATGAATTCATCGGCGGAAACGCTGAAATTATTTACCAAAAACAAATGCAGTGTCAATCTTAAATATCAATTCTTATAGGTATCTGACCCGAATAAATCTTTGTCGGGAACCCGGCATCCGGAAAAAGCTTTGAGCAGAGGGAACAAGATCTGGCATGGGCTGTTTTCTCCCATAATCTTTGGGTGCTGGCAAGACTTCCGGAAGCGAAAGAGGATGGACTTTTGAAAACCGGATAAAACCGTTTCAGAGACTGAAGAGGCAAAGCGGTCAGAAGTCCGCAAGGGCGCTTGCGCCCAAAATCCATGGAAAGTAAAAAAAACGAACGCGAGAAGAGAAAAATAATTTTACCGCATCAAAGTGAGGAGTTTTTAAGAGCCCGGTGACTTTGATGAAATCAAATCCACAAAAACAGCTTTTTGTGGACGGGCTCTAGTGACGCTTTTTCAAGCGTTGCCGGATTTAGGTTTTGTTAGCCGCCAGGTGCTACAGGAGGGAATCCTTGTCCTTTGTGTCTGCATCATCGGTTTTACACTCGGAATCATCGTCTTTAGAAGGGCTAAATTCCTTCCATTTACCGCCCTGTTCATTCTTTACAAGGATTTCAATTTTCTTCTCAAGCTCCCTAAGCTTTTTCTCACACAAGGATGAGAGTGCAGAGCCTTCCTCGAAATATTTCATCATCTCATCAAGCTGGAGCTTGCCGCTCTCCATTTTCTCGATGATGGCTTCAAGCCGTTCAAGGGCCTTTTCAAAAGGCAATTCCTCGACTTCTTTCAGTTTACCGTCTTTTTTCATATTGGATGAATATTTTGATAATTGTTGAATATAGTGTTAAAATAAGGTGGTATCATATTAAATCCATAGTGTAGCGTTAAAAATAACAAGGAAAATATAATGATAAGGCACATATTGATAACCTTTCTGGGATTATTCCTAGTCATAGGATGCGGGGAAAAATCTGAGAACACGACCCCATCCTCCCAGGCTTCAAC
>NZ_JBAQRT010000275.1:0-15434 GCF_049306435.1 Zavarzinia sp. | reverse complement strand
CGGCCGCTGATCGTGGCGGGCGGCGGCGCCGTCGGCGGGGCCGCGCCTTTGCGCTGGATCGCCGAGCATCTGTCGGCCCCGGTGATCACCACGATCAACGCCAAGGGCCTGCTGCCGCCCGATCACGACCTGCTGGCGGGCGAGAATCTGGCGGCGGAGCCCTTGCGCGCGGAACTGGCCAAGGCGGACGTGGTCCTTGCCGTCGGCACCGAATTCGGCGAGACGGAAATGTACCCCGGCCCGGTCGAGCTGGTGATCCCGGGCAAGCTGATCCGCATCGACCTCGACCCCGAGCAGTTGATGCGCGGCCCCCGGGCCGACCTGCCCATCCTCGGCGATGCCGATCTGTCCTTGCGCGATATCGCGGTCCACCTCGAACACACGATCCCCAAGCTGGGCGGCGATATCCGCGCGAAGGCGCTGCGGAAGGCGATGGCGGCGCAGCTGCCGGATTACGCGAGGCGTCACATCCCGGTGATGGCCGCGATCGACAAGGCCCTGCCCGACGCCATCGTGGTCGGCGATTCCGCCGAACCGGTCTATGCCGCCAACCAGTTCTTCCACCCGCGGGGCTTGCGGCGCTTCTTCAACGCATCGACCGGCTACGGCACCCTCGGCTATGGCCTGCCGGCGGGGATCGGCGCCAGGCTCGGCCGGCCGGACCTGCCCGTGGTGGTCCTCGCCGGGGACGGCGGCGTGCTCTTCACCATCGCGGAACTGGCGGCCGCGGTCGAGGCCAGGGTGCCAGTGATTGTCGTCCTGTGGAATAATGGCGGTTACGGCGAGATCCGCAATTACATGACCGGGCGGGGCATCACGCCGATCGCCGTCGATCTCGTGGTACCGGACCTCGTCGCCGTCGCGAAGGGTTTCGGCTGCGCGGCCGAGCGGATCGCCGACCTCGACCATTTCGCCGCCGCCCTTGCCGCCGCCAAGACCCGGGACGTGCCGACGGTGCTTGAACTCGTCGCCGGCCATACCGACATCGGGGGCTGAAGGAGACGCCGATGAGCGAGAAAGTGAAGAAGACCGAGGCGGAATGGCGGGCGCAGCTTAACCCGCTGCAATATGCCGTCACCCGCCAGAAGGCGACGGAGCGGCCCCATACCGGTATCTATGATCAGGAATGGCGCCCCGGCACCTATCGCTGCATCGGCTGCGGCCAGGAGTTGTTCGAGTCGGACGCCAAATTCGACGCCGGCTGCGGCTGGCCCAGCTTCATGGCCCCGGTGAGCCGCGAGGCGGTCGCGACCGAGGTCGATAGCAGCCACGGCATGACCCGGGTCGAGGTTCTGTGTTCACGCTGCGATGCCCATCTTGGCCATGTCTTCCCGGACGGGCCGGGGCCGACCGGGCTTCGCTTCTGCATCAACTCGGCGTCCCTCGATCTCGATCCGGAAAAAGCCTGAGGGCGAAAGCCCGGCTCTGCTTGCGGATATCGGGCGCGGCTGTGATTTCCCACAGCGCGCTCTTGCACGGCGGGCCGAGGGCGAAGAGCCGCCGGCTGGCCGTGCCATCGGCCGCGATCAGGCCGAAATCCTCGTCGACGTCGAAACCGAGGCCAAGACTGTCCGGCCGGGCGAGGCCCCGGTCCAGCAGGTGGCGCACCAGGGGCGCGGTGATGCGCCGGTAATCGACCGAGACCCCGGTGCAATTGACGACGAAACCCGCCGTCAGCCGCTCCGCCGCGCCGCCACCCTTGGGGCCGAGGGTGATGGCGAAGCCTTCGGGCGCCGCCGCCCAGCCCCGGATACGGCCGGCCCTCACGACGAACTGGCCGGCATCGCGCAAGGCAAAAATTCCCTCCGCCACCTGGGGCGCCATGCGGTGACGATGGATTTCCCACCATGGCCGCAGATGGCGCAGGAAACGTCGGCGCTCCGCCAGCGGCAGCGCCCGCCACAGGTCCTGCGTCGCCGGGCGCAGGGCATCGACCACGCTGCGCCAGCCGATCCCCTCGGCCGCCGCCTTGCGTACCTCGGCCCGAACCCGCCGCAGATAGGCGAGCGGCCGGGGGTCATCGCCCGGGACAAGAAAGGGCTTCCACGGCCGCGTCTGCTCATGAACGGAAGGCAGCAGGCCCCGGCGCGACAGGGCGGTGATACGGCCGCGATGGCCGCGCCGGCCGAGAAGGGTGACGACATCGACCGCGGTGAGGCCCGTGCCGAGGATGACCACATCGTCGTCGGGGCCGATGCGACCCAATTCGCCATCGTCCCAGGGATCGCCGATCAGGCGGCGGGGATCGATCGCCGCGAGGCCTTCGGGATAGGGCCATTGCGGCGGGTTGTTGCCGGTGGCGACCACGGCGAGGTCGACGCGACATCGGCCGCCGTCGGAGAATTGCAGATCGACACCCTCGTCCGCCTCGTCGACGCCATTCACCGAACGGGCGATACGCTCGACCGTGACTTCCGGTGACGCCTGGGTCTCGGCCGCCGCCAGGGTCTCCGCCAGATAGCGGCCATAGAGCCCGCGCGGCATGAAGGCATGGCCCGAAGGCGGCACCAAAGGCCCCGGCAGGTCGCCGGCCCAGAGCCAACGCAGGAAATGCGACGGGTCATCCTCGAAAGCGCTCATGTTCGCCGCCCGCACATTCAGCAGGTGGTCGGCATGGGCGGTGGAATAGGCGAGCCCCGGCCCGAACACGCCCGAGCGCTCGAACAGCAGGATGCTCGAGCCCGCCGGCAGGCGCCGCAGCAATTCGAGGGCGGTCTGCGTCCCCGTGAACCCCGCCCCGATGATCGCCAGCCGCATGGTCATGCCTCCGAAAGGTATTAAACAATAATATATGGTAATTTTTTTCTTTTAACATAATCGTTGCAGCACCCGGCGGCGTCAAGGCATCCCGGGGCTAACCGACTGTTAAGCCGCGAGGGCCATCCTGTTCCAAAGACAAGGGAGGAGCGCGGTCCACCATGGGCACGCCACCACCACTGCCGCCCGAGGCGGAGAAGATCGACCGCCGCCGACAGGAAATGGCGGCCGCGCTCTCGGCCGTCGTCCGTCATGTCCGCGACGGCATCGTCATCATCGACGAGGCTGATCACATCGCCTCGATCAATCCCCATCTGGCCGGGCGTGCGGCGCTCGATGTCGCCGCCCTGATCGGCCGGCCGGCCAGCGATCTTCTGGGCTGGAGCGAGCTTGAGGCGACAACGACGGAGCCCCTGCCGGCCCGGATCGACCTGATCACCGAAAGCGGCCGCTTGCCCTGCGAGGCCCGGATCCTGCCGATTTCGCGTAACGAGCGCGATATCCTGCGCATCGTCATCCTGCATCTGCCGGAAGCCGGCGCCGCATCCGGTCTTGGGGATTTCGAACGCCGGGTGCTGGCCGCCCTGGGCCGCAATCTGGACAAGACCCCGCCGGAAGGGGTTTCCGGCCAGATCGAGGTGATCGTGGTCGATGCCGTGAAGCAGCGTCTGGGCCCGCGCTGGCGCGTGGTGGCGGAAAGGGTGATGACCACGGCCGCGACCATGATCAGCCAGCGTCTCGACCCCGGCGAGACCTACGCCCGTATCGCCGACACCAGTTTCGTCGTCGCCTTCAAGACCACCAGCATCGAGGAGGCGGCGGGCCGCGCCCGCGCCATCGCCGCCGATATCCTGCACCATCTGCTGGGCGACGCCGAGGCGGCGGGCATCGCCGTGCTCGGCTCCGCCGACCCCTTGCCCGAAGCGGCCCCGGCCGAGACCGGATCGCCGCCGGTGCCCGCCGGTATTCTGGAGGCGCGCATCGCCGCCGGCCGCGACCAGTATCAGCAGCGCATCGCCGCCTCGATCGCCCGCCTGCTGCGCGAGGCGCGGCTGGAGACCAGACCGATCCTCCGCCGGGGCGGTCAGGATTCGGGCCTCGTCCTGTCCGAGCCGGATGTACCGACCCGCGAGGGTCTGGCCATGCTTCGTCAGGCCGGCGTCTTTCCCCGCACCCATCCTGAAACCGGCCTGCTGCCCTTCGCCCTCACCATCGATCGCCTCTACCGCATGATCGACGGTCCCGGCGCGCAGATCCCGGTCCATGTCGTGCCCGTGCCGCTGATCCTGCTGGACGACCGCCAGGGTCTGGAGCAATTCCTCGCCCTTGCCCGCCCCCTGCCCGAGGCCCTGCGCCGTTGCCTCATCCTGATGATCTCGGATATCGGCCGCGAGTCCGCCCGCCCCCGCCTGACCGATCTCGCCCGGCGGATCGCCCCCTTCTGCCGCCGGGTCGGCCTGGCCATCGACGGGCTGGAGGATGGCGCCATCGCCTATGATGATATCCGCCCCACGGGCCTGCGGATCGCTTGGACCCCCGCCCTCGCCACGATCGTGGCGCGGGAGCCGGAACGCCTGCGCCGGCTGGTCGAAAAGGCCCATCGGCACCATTGCCTGATCCTGGCGCAAGGGTCCATGACCCCTGAAGAGCGCAGCTTCCTCGAAGATCGGATGACCATCGATCTGACCGTCGACTGAAGCCCCCCCTTCGATCGGAAATTCGGATCGATGATCCGATAATTCAAGCGATCTGATATGATCCGGCGATTGCTTTCGCACGGGATTCGGTAGAGATTGGAATCGTTCTAATAAAGGACGGCCGCATGTCGATCTCTCCACCAAGCCCGACCGCGACCGGCGCCCCTGGCGCCTCGGTCGCCGACCATCGACATCCCCTGTCCGAGGATGCCCGAATCCCCGTACCGCTTCAGATCGATCGACGGAACCAACAGGAGTGAATGCTATGAGCGAAGCCAAATGCCCGGTGATGCATGGCGCAATCACCGCCACCGGCATGTCGGTCATGGATTGGTGGCCGAAGGCCCTGAACCTCGACATTCTTCATCAGCATGACGCGAAGACTAACCCGCTGGGGCCGGACTTCGACTACCGCGAGGCGCTGAAGTCGCTCGACTTCGCGGCCCTGAAGCACGACCTGCGCGCCCTGATGACCGACAGCCAGCCCTGGTGGCCGGCGGACTGGGGCCACTACGGCGGCCTGATGATCCGCCTGAGCTGGCACGCCGCCGGGACCTATCGCATCGCCGACGGGCGCGGCGGCGCGGGCACCGGCAACCAGCGTTTCGCCCCGCTGAATTCCTGGCCGGACAATGTGAGCCTGGACAAGGCGCGCCGCCTGCTGTGGCCGATCAAGAAGAAATACGGCAACAAGCTGAGCTGGGCCGATCTGATCGCCCTCGCCGGCACCATCGCCTATGAATCCATGGGGCTGAAGACTTTCGGTTTCGGCTTCGGGCGCGAGGATATCTGGCACCCGGAAAAGGATGTCTACTGGGGCTCGGAGAAGGAATGGCTGGCGCCGAGCGACAGCCGCTACGGCGATCTCGACAGCCCCGAGACCATGGAAAACCCGCTGGCCGCCGTGCAGATGGGCCTCATCTACGTCAATCCGGAAGGCGTGAACGGCAAGCCCGACCCGCTGAAGACCGCCGCCCAGGTGCGCGAGACCTTCGCCCGCATGGCGATGAACGACGAGGAAACCGTCGCCCTGACCGCGGGTGGCCATACCGTCGGCAAGACCCACGGCAATGGCGACGCCGCCCTGCTGGGGCCGGCGCCCGAAGCGGCCGATGTCGAGATGCAGGGCCTCGGCTGGGCCAACCCGAACCAGACGGGCCATGGCCGCTACGCCGTGACCAGCGGCCTCGAGGGCGCCTGGACCACCCATCCGACCCAATGGGACAACGGCTTCTTCGAGATGCTGTTCAACCATGAATGGGAATTGCGCAAGAGCCCGGCCGGCGCCTGGCAGTGGGAGCCGGTCGCCATCAGGGACGAAGACAAGCCGGTCGATGTCGAGGACCCCTCGATCCGCCACAATCCGATGATGACCGACGCCGACATGGCGATGAAGGTCGATCCGATCTACCGGGAAATCTCGCTGCGCTTCATGAAGGACCCCGCCTATTTCTCGGACGTCTTCGCCCGCGCCTGGTTCAAGCTGACCCACCGCGACATGGGCCCGAAGGCGCGCTACGTCGGCCCCGACGTCCCGGCCGAGGATCTGATCTGGCAGGACCCGGTGCCTGCCGGCAGCACGTCCTATGACGTCGCCGCCGTGAAGGCGAAGATCGCGGCGAGCGGCCTGTCCGTCGCCGACATGGTCGCCACCGCCTGGGACAGCGCCCGCACCTTCCGGGGCTCGGACAAGCGGGGCGGCGCCAATGGCGCGCGCATCCGCCTCGCCCCCCAAAAGGACTGGGAAGGCAACGAGCCCGCCCGCCTCGCCAGGGTCCTGGCCGTGCTCGGCCCGATCGCGGCGGCGAGCGGCGCCAGCATCGCCGACGTCATCGTCCTCGCCGGCACTGTCGGCATCGAGCAGGCGGCCAAGGCCGCGGGCTTCGACATCGCCGTGCCCTTCACCCCGGGCCGGGGCGACGCGACCGAGGCGCAGACCGACGCCGCCTCCTTCGAGGTGCTGGAGCCGATCCACGACGGCTACCGCAACTGGCTGAAGAAGGACTATGTCGTCAGCGCCGAGGAATTGCTGCTCGACCGTACCCAGTTGATGGGCCTGACCGCCCCCGAGATGACGGTGCTGGTCGGCGGCCTGCGGGTTCTCGGCGCCAACCACGGCGGCACGAAGCACGGCGTGCTGACCGACCGGGTGGGCGCGCTGACCAACGACTTCTTCGTCAATCTGACCGACATGGCCAACAGCTGGAAGCCGGCGGGCAAGGGTCTCTACGAGATCCGCGACCGGGCGACCGGGGCGGTGAAGTGGACGGCGACGCGGGTCGATCTCGTCTTCGGCTCGAACGCGGTCCTGCGCGCCTATGCCGAAGTCTACGCCCAGGACGACAGCAAGGAGAAGTTCGTGAAGGACTTCGTCGCCGCCTGGACCAAGGTGATGAACGCGGACCTTTTCGCGTAATCGCCGACATTCCGGCCCCCGTGGTTTCGGCCGCGGGGGCTGACCTCGCTCAGAGGAGGTTGGAAGCCCCGGCCTCCACCACCTCGACCCCATCGCCGAGGCGGAGCACGCCAGCGCCATCCGGGATCGCGTTCTGGCCGAAGATGATGCCGCCCCTGGCCGCCCGGTGAATGCGACCGAGGGCGCGCAGCGGCTCGTTCGCCTCGCTCCGCTCGCCGCTGTCGGGATCGCGGGTGGTGATGACGCAGCGGCTGCAGGGCTTGACCACGCGGAAGTCCGTCCCGGCGATGCGGATCACGCGCCACTGGTCCTCGGCCCAGGGCGCCGCCCCCTCGATCACGATGTTGGGGCGGAAGCGGCGCATGTCCATGGGCGCCGGCACCTCGGCATTGAGGGCAGCGAGGGATTCGGTCGTCGTGATCAGCACCGGGAAACCATCGGCGAAGCTGGCATGGTCGCCCGCCGCGCCATAGGCGGGATCGACCGGCCGGGCCGCGACATCGTCGAGATAGACGAGCTGGACCGGCATCCCCAGCAGCCGGGTGAGGAAGGCGCCCGCCGCCGGCATGGCGACCGCCGCTTCTACCTCGTCGCCCCACACCGTGACCTTCATGCGGGGCGCCCCGGCGCCCGGCGTCGGCACGAAGATCTCGCCCAATTGCTGGTGGCGCAGCAGGATGCCATCCAACCGGCTGCCCACGTCGACCATCATCATCACCGGATGCTGGCGGATGGTCTGGAACACGCCATCGCCATCGACCACCATCCAGCGCCGGTCCCCGGCGAGGCCCAAGGGATCGACGGCGCTTTCGGTCAGGGCCGTGCCCTTCAGGCTCTTGACCGGATAGTGATAGAGACCGACGACCTTCATGACCTGCCCTTTCCCCGCGACCGCGCCCCCTTGATGCGCGTTCGCGGGGCGAATGGCAATACGCGGGATCAGCGCCCTGCCATCAGGTCCGGCTGGGACTTCAGCAATTCCTTCACCGTGAGGCTTATGCCCTCGGTGAGCGATATCTTCGGCTCCCAGCCGAGGTCGCGCCGCGCCTTGGCGATGTTGAAATAATGATGGGTGACCATGTAACGGACCGAGAAACGGGTGAGGCCGTTCTCGGCGTTCAGCGTGCCGCCCTTCAGCGTGTCGATCGCCTCGGCGATGGCGGCGACGGCGTAAGCCAGCCAATAGGGCACCTTGCCCCGGATCGGCGGATATTTCAGCTCGAGGATCAGTTTCTCGATGAAGTCGAAGAAGGCGATCGGCTCGCCATTGGTGATGAAATAGGCCTGGCCCGAGAGGCGGGAGCCCGGCCCCAGCTTCTCCTCGGCGGCGACGACGGCATCGACCAGGTTGGAGATATAGGTGAAGTCCGACAGCTTGTCCCGGTTGCCCACGGCCCGGTTCAGCTTGCCGCGCCTCGCCTTGTCGAGGATCGCCGGGATGAAGCGGTTGTCGCCCGCGCCGAAGATCACATGGGGCCGGATCGCGCAGGTCTCGCAGCCGCCGGTGCCGGAAAAGGCCAGGACCTTCTTTTCGGCCGCGATCTTGCTGTCGGCATAGGGCGCCTGGGAGATCGAGGAATAGGGCAGCGTCTCGTCGCCATTCTCGATATCGGCGCCCTCGTAGACCGCGCTGGCCGACGAGATATAGACGAGGCGGGGAATGCGATGCGTGGCGCAGGCCTCGAGGATGTTCTCGGTCCCCGACAGGTTGACGGCCCAGACGTCCTCCACCCGATTGTGCTTGGTATGGACGAGGGAGGCGTTGTGGATCACCGCATCCGCCCCGGCGAGGGCCGCCGAGACCGCCGCCTTGTCGCGGATGTCGAGGCGGGTGAAGTTCACATCCCCGCGGAACGGGCGGTCGTTCATGTCGGCGCAGATGACCTCGTGGCCGAGGTCGGCGAAGCGATCGACGAGGGCCCTTCCGACGAAGCCCTGCCCCCCGGTGATGACGATTTTCTTCCTCATGGTTCTGTCGCCCTTACTTGTCGGTGCCGAAGGCCTGGTCCCAGAAGGGAAAGATCGAGGCATAGTTGTAATTCATGCGGTTATGATGGATGTCGTGCTTCGCCGCCCAGAAGTTGAACAGGCGGAAGGCGGGATGCGGGATCACCAGGTTGGAATGGACCAGCACGTTGATCCCGGCGTGAACGAAGAACACGATCAGGAAGGAGGTCGCCGAAATCGGCCCGAGCAGGACGACGGCGAGCAGCAAAAGGCCGAGGCCGGCGAAATTCTCGGCCGGGTGGAGATAGATGCTTTCGGGCGCGGTCGGGAAACGCACCATGTGATGCGTGCGGTGCACATAGTGCAGCACCAGCTTGTGATGCATGATCCGGTGCAGGAAATAATACATGAAGTCATAGAGGAGGAGGACGCCCAGCGTCTCGCCGATGAAAGCAGCCGGGCCGGGCAGACCCTTGTAGAGATAGGCATCGCCGAGGAGCCAGAAGAAGGCCCCGAAGATGCAGAGGGAGAACAGCCCGTTCAGGGTGATGTTCAGCCATTTCCGCAAGGGCGGGATCTGATAGGTCTTGGGCGTGCGGATGCGGTATTTGGCGAGGCTGCTCTTTTCCGCGGCCCAGCCGAGGCCGTGCATGAGCGCGCCGTTGAAGGCAAGCATGGCGCCCCAGACGATGAAGAATGTCGTGTCCATGGCTCAGGGCCTCGCGAACAGGGAAAGACGGATCAGGGCGAGAAGGGACTTCAGGCGCCGCCCGCCGCCCCGGCCGAACATCAGGCCGATGGAGGCACGGGCCTTCTCGTAGTCGCCGGGGGCGACGGGATAGAGTTTCGGCGGCACGTTGAAACCGAAACGATCGCTCAGCACCGCCTTGGCGTTGGTGTAGGCGCGCAGGCCGTCCCGCCCGTTCATGCGGCCGAAGCCGGAATATTTGACGCCGCCGAAGGGCAAGTCCTGGGCGAGGTAGCACAGACCGAAATCATTGATGCAGGTCGCGCCGGCGTCGAGCGCGGCGGCGATCCGCTCGGCCCGCGCCCGGTCCTTGCTGAAGACCGAGGAATGCAGGCCGAAATCCGTGCCGTTGGCGACGCGGATCGCCTCGGCGTCGTCCTTCACCCGCATGATCAGGGCGACCGGGCCGAAGACTTCTTCCCGCGCGATGCGCATCTCCGGGGTTACATCGACAAGCACCGTGGGCGGATAGAAATTGCCCGTCGCCGGATCGGGCATCCGCCCGCCGACGAGGGCGCGGGCGCCCTTCGCCAGGGCATCCGACACCAGTTCGTCGATCACCCGCAGCTGCTGCATCGTGTTGATCGCGCCGACGTCGAGCCGGCCCGGCCCCGTGGGCACGCCCTGACGCAGCGCCGCCGCGCGCTTGCCGAATTCGGCGAGGAAACGGTCGTAGATACCGTCCATCACCAGCAGCCGCTCCGAGGCGATGCAGTTCTGGCCGAGGTTGATGAAGCAGCCACCCAGCGCCGAATGCACCGCCTGATCGAGATCGGCGTCGTCGCAGACGATCATCGGGTCCTTGCCGCCCAATTCCATCACCGTGGGCGTCAGATGTTCCGCGCTGCCCTCGATGATGCGCCTGCCGTTGCCGACCGAGCCGATGAAGAGGATCTTCTGCACCCGCGCACGGACGAGGGCGGCGCCGGTCTCGCCGAAACCGTTCAGGATGCGCACCGTGTCGGCGGAGAAGCCTTCGCGGCGCAAGGCCTCGTCGATGATCGACTGGAACAGGGCGGTCGACCAGGCGACCGCTTCCGAGGCCTTGAGGACGACGGCATTTCCCGCCATCAAGGGCGCGACGAGGGAGCCGAAGATGTTCTGGAACGGGTAATTCCACGGCACGATGCAGGCGATGACGCCGAGCGGGCGATATTCGATCCGCGCCTTCTTGTGCATCAGGAGTCCGGAGGAGACCCTTTCCGGCCGCAGGTGCTTCTCGCCGTTCTTGATCATCCAGCGGATCTTGTTGAGGACCGGCATGACCTCGCCGAGCAGGGCATTCTCGTGGGTCTTGCCGCTGTCCTCCGCGACGGCGGCGCAGATCTCGTCCGCCCGCTCGATGATGATATCGGTCAGATGGCCGAGCACGGCGCGGCGCTGGCGGAAACTGCTGCGGCCCCAGGCCAGCTGCGCCGCCCGCGCCCGCTCGACGACGGCGCGCACCTCATCGGGGCCGGCCACCGCCACCTCGCCGAGGCTGGCGCCGGTCGCCGGGTTGATGCAATGAATCACCTGCGGCGAGGAGCGCGGCCCCACGTTCGCGGGCTGGACGAATGGGGTTACGCTCATGCCATGTCTCCTGACAGGATGAAGTCCGCGACGCGCTGGCCGATCATCATGCTGGGCGCGTTGAGGGCGGAAACCGGGATCTCGGGCATCACCGAGGCATCGGCGACACGGATATTGGCGAAACCCTTCAGCCGCAATTTCGTGTCCACCGGGCTGTCCGCGTCGTCGCCCATGCGGCAGGTGCCGCAGAAGTGGAAGGTGGTCATGGTGGCGCCCGCCAGCCATCTCCACAGCCGGGCGCCATTGACGGGCCTCGCCCCCGCCGACAGGGGCTTCGCGCCCGCCCGGGCCAGCGGACCCCGGGCGGCGATGTCGCGCGCCTTCACGATGCCGGCCTCGATCGTCGCGCGGTCGGCGGCACTGGCGTAATAGCCGAGATCGACGATCGCCGGTGCATCGGGATCGGCGGAGGCGAGGCGAAGGCTGCCGCGCGAGGTCGGCTTGCCCAGGATGACGACGATGCCGAAGATACTGTCGACGAAACGGCGTAAAGCCGGCAGGCGGAACGCCAGCTCGATGGCGCCCCGCAAGAAACGGCGCAGCACGGCGATATCATGCAGCCGGCCCGGCAGGGCCAGCACCGGCACCATCCGCCGCATGGATTCCTTCAGCGAGGCCGGCGCGGCATAGCAGACGAAACAAGTGTCGGGCGCCCCGCCCCTCGGCTCGTCCGGCTCGCGGGCGGCGACATCGAAGCCATAGACCTGCGGATAGTGGAAGTCGATCGGCGCCTTGGCGGTATAGAACAGGCAGACATTGGGGTGATCCTGCAGGTTCCGCCCGATGCCCGGCATATCCTTCACCACGGCGATACCGTGCCGCGCCAGTTCCGCCGCCGGGCCGACGCCCGACAGCATGAGGAGACGCGGCGTCTCCAGCGCGCCGGCCGCCAGCACCAGTTCGCCCGTGACACCGGCACGCTCGATCCGGCCCTCGATCCTGTAATCGACCGCGACCGCCCGCGCCCCCTCGAAGACGATGCGGCGAAGCGAGGCGCCGGTCCGGACCGTGAGGCCGGCGGGCGGGTCGTCATGCACGAAGGCGCGATAGGAGGAGCGGCGCTGGTCGTCCGCGTAATTCATGTCGTTGGCACCGACGACGCCGGACAGATCGCCGTCGTTCATGCCGTCTTTCCGCGCGAAACCCGCCTCGACCGCGGCGGCGAGGAAACATTCGGCGAAGGGCGTGGGCGGGCGCGGGCGAATCCCGAGGCGGCTTTCCACAGCCTGAAAGGCGGGCACGATGTCATCCCAGCGCCAGCCCGCCGGCCAGGCGTCGAAATCGCGCCGGTCACCCCGCGTATAAACCATGCCGTTGACCGAGCCGGAGCCGCCCAGGCCCCGTCCGGTGCCGATATAGATCGCGCGGCCGCCGCAATCCGCCTGCGGCGCCGACATGCGGTGCCACATCAGGGCATCGTTGGAGAAAGCATCCTTGAAGCCGTCGGCGGACAGGGTTTCGGGATGATCCACCGCCGGGCCGCCCGCTTCGAGCAGCAGCACCCGCGCCTTGCCCGCCAGGCGGGCGGCGGCGACGCAGCCGGCCGATCCGCCCCCGACGACGATATGATCGAATGCCTCCATGCCCTGTCCGGCCTCCCCCGGCGCCGCTCCGGACGCCCTTGTAATTAGCCTTGCAGTTTAAGTAATTGCAATTACTATCTTCGCAAGGTTGATTTTTCGGCGGGAGCCTGCAGCATCCCCCCAACGGCGCCCCCGAGCGCCGGCCACGAACAAAGGTCATCCGCCGTCATGAGCGCAAAACCACTAGCGACCGAAGCCCGCCCGCCCCGCAACGGCGCGGCCCAGGCCCTGAAGGCGGCGAAACAGGCGCTGTCGCGCGACCACATCCTCGACGTCGCGGAAAAGGTCTTCGCCGAACATGGCTTCGCCGGCACGCGGATGCAGGATATCGCGCGGGAGGCCGGCATTTCGCTGGCGACGCTCTACCAGTTCCACCCGGGCAAGCAGGAGCTGCACCACGCGGTGCTGGTCACCCGCGACCGGGAAATGCTCGATGCCGTCATGGCGCGGCTGCAATCGGTCTCGCTGGCACAGGCGCCGCTGACCGGCCTTCTGTGGATGATGAAGGTGAATGTCGCCTTCCTGCTGAACCACCCGGATTACCTGCGCCTGATCCTGCAGGAGGGCTATATGTGGTATCACGCCGCCGCCCAGCCCTCCCGCGATGAACAGGCCCTGTGGGAGTTGGGCGCCGGGCTGATCGAGCAGGCGCTGGATTTCGGCGTCCGCGCCGGCCAGCTGGTCGAAGGCAAGGGCCGCGATCAGGCGCGAATGTTGATGGCGCTGCAACAGACAAGGCTGGCCAATTGGGTCGCGGGCGGCATGGCCGAGGATCACGCCATTGTGATCGCCCGGGTCCAGACCGATTTCCTGCGCCTCTTCGCCCTGCCGCGCGTCGCCGTCGAGATGGTAACGCCGGACGGCACGGCCTTGACGTCGGCGGTACAGGCGCAGCTTGCCGCGCTGGACACGGCGACGCGATAGAACAACGAACAACAGGGGGGATCATGGGGGTGTCGGATTTTCCGGCGGGCGCCGTGCTCGTCTTCGGCGGCAGCGGGGGTATCGGCCGCGAGGTCGCGCGGGGTTTCGCCGCCGCGGGCTGCGACGTCGCAGTCAGCTACCGGCGGAAGGCCGATGTCGCGCGGGAACTCGTCGATGACTTCACCGCGCTCGGCCGCAAGGCCAGTCACCACGCCGTCGACCTGACCGACGCGGCGAGCGTGAAAGCCGCCTTCGCCGAGACCATTGCCGTCCACGACCGCATCCATACCGTCGTCTTCGCCGCCGGGCCGGTGGTGGAGCAGGTGGCGATCGCCGATACGTCCCCCGCGCTGTGGCGCCAGTCGATCGAGACCGAGACCATCGGTTTCTTCAACTGCGTCTCGGCCGCCGTGCCGCATATGCGGGCGATGGGCGGCGGCTCCTTCGTCCATCTCGGCTCGGCCGGGCATTTGCGCTGGCCGAAAAAGGACGGATTGTCGGTCGCGCCCAAGGCGGCGAACGAAGCCCTGATCAAGGGCATCGCGCGGGAGGAGGGCGTCCACGGCATCCGCGCCAATTCCGTCCTCGTCGGCGTGATCGAGGCTGGCATGTTCCTCGAATTGAAGGCGCGCGGCGTCTTCGACGAGCGCTGGATCAAGGAGACCCTGCGCATGATCGCGATCAAGCGCCTCGGCACCGGCGAGGATATCGGCAATGCCGCCGTCTTCCTGGCCTCGGCCAAGGCATCCTATATCACCGGGCAGCAGATCAACGTCTCGGGCGGCTTCGGTCTTTAGACGCGGCGTCACTCCGCCACGGCCGCCCGGCGGGGCTCCGCCGCCTTCTCCGCGACATGGGCGGCGGTGCGCCGGCCGGTCCAGACGCAGTCGCCCAGCGACAGGCCGCTGACATAATAATTGGACGGCAGGCCCCGGGCCGCCCGCCCGATGGCATAGAGACCGGGCACCACGCCGCCCTCGGCCCGCAGCACCGCCCCCGTCGCCTCCTCGACCGCGAGGCCGCCGAGGGTGAGCACCGGCAGCGGAAAGGCCCGGTTGGTCGCCGATATGTCGAGGGCGTGGAACGGCCCCGTGGCAATGACGCCGCGCATCTCGTCCGACTTGCCGACGGGATCGGGCTGGCCGTCGCGCGCGGCGGCGTTATTGGCCGCGACCTCGCCCACGAGGATCGCCGGCGCCATGCCCAGTTTCGCCGCCAGCGCCTCGAACGTCGGGGCGGATTTCGCCCCCAGCATCAGGAAGCGGGCCGGCACCGACTGGAAGCCCCACATGGCCCCTTGCGCGATCTCCGCCTTCGCCTCGCGCAGCAGCGCGTCGTCGAGGATGACGTAACCGCGCCCGCCCGCCTTGCGGAACATCGCATCGCCCAGGCGGGCGCCATATTGTTCCTCGTTGGTCAGGCGCTGGCCATCGGGGCCGACCACGATGCCCTTGGCGAAGGCATGGGGCGGATTGATGAAACGCCAGGCCGAGATGCGATTGGCCTTGTCCAGCCGCCCGCCGAGGCCAAGGCCAAGGCGAATGCCGCTGCCGTCGCAGCCCGAGGAGCCGAGGGGAAAACCCCGCATGAATTCGGGCGCGTGGCGCGCCACCATCGCCCGGTTCTTGATGAAACCGCCGGTCGCCAGCACGACGCCGTGGCGGGCCCGGACCCGCAGCGGCCTGGCGAAGACCGCTTCGATCAGGGCCGCCAGCCGCACCAGCACGCTGGAGATGCCGGCGGCCTGCAGGGCAATGATGCGCGCCGGCCGCTCCAGCGCGCGGTGCAGC
>NZ_JBAQRT010000274.1:0-1851 GCF_049306435.1 Zavarzinia sp. | reverse complement strand
CGCGGGCGACGCCGAAGGCGCGGCCCGGATCGCGCAGGCCCATGTCGAGACCGCCGCCCGCAACATCGAAGCCTTCTTCGCCCGGCGGTAGGCAATGATCGTATTAGGTAGTAAGATTTGCTACCCGATGCGAAAGGGGCACCCCATGGCCGATATTCAGAAGATCAGCATCGCCGTCACCGCCGAGCAACTGGCCCAAATGAAGGCTGCGGTCGACTCCGGCCAATATGCGACGATCAGCGAAATCGTCCGGGACGCGCTTCGCGACTGGCAATATGGGCGGGAGCGGTATCTGGCCGACATCGCCCGACTACGCGAGATGATCGACGAAGGCGAGGCAAGCGGACCGGCAGTGCCCTTCGACGGCGACAGAATTCTCGATGAAATGATCGCGGAAGCGAGAAGGCGTAAGGCCAGCGCCTGACCATGGCGTCTGTCGTCATCCGGCCCCGGGCCGAAAACGACCTGCGGTCGATCTGGCGTTTCATCGCCGCCGACAATCCGGTCGCCGCGACCGGCGTCTATCAGACCTTGCGGCGGCGGATCGACAACCTCGGCGCCATTCCCCGCCTCGGCCCCCGACGCGACGATATCAAGACCGGCTATCGCTGTCTGATCGAGGGCGCCTGGCTGATCCTCTACCGCCTCGCCCCCGATGACGAGGGGCCGGTCGAGACGGTTGAGATCGTCCGTGTGATCGACGGACGGCGCCATCTTTCCCGTTTGGTTTGAGCCGGTCGCCGCTTAAGTTACGCGCCATGTCGAGCGAGATTGACCTTACCGAATCCGATGTCGCGGACCTGTCCGGCGCGACCCCGATGATGCAGCAATACCTGGGCATCAAGGCGGCCCATCCGGGTTGCCTGCTGTTCTATCGCATGGGGGATTTCTACGAATTGTTCTTCGAGGACGCGGAGGCCGCTTCCGCCGCCCTCGACATCACCCTGACCAAAAGGGGCAAGCACCTCGGCCAGGATATCGCCATGTGCGGCGTGCCGGTCCATGCCGCCGACGCCTATCTGTCGCGCCTGATCCGCAAGGGCTTCAAGGTCGCGATCTGCGAACAGGCGGAAGACCCGGCGGAAGCGCGGAAACGCGCCGGCAAGACCCTGGTCCGGCGCGAGGTGATCCGCATCGTCACCCCCGGCACCCTGACCGAGGAGACGCTGCTCGACGCGCGCTCGAACAATCTTCTCGCCGCCCTCGGCGGGGCGGAGGGGCGCCTCGCCCTCGCCTTCGCCGATGTCTCGACCGGGCTGTTCGAAGTCGTCGCCGTCGCGCCCGGCCAGCTCGGCGCCGAGCTGGCGCGGATCGCGCCCGGCGAATTGCTGGTCTCGGACCGGCGGCTGGACGAGCCCGCGCTTCTCGCCCTCGACGGCGCCTTCGACGACCGGCTGTCACCCCTGCCCGCCGCCCGCTTCGATTCCGGCGCGGCCGAGCGGCGCCTGCGCGAAGTCTTCGGCGTCGGCACGCTGGATGGTTTCGGCACCTTCTCGCGCGCCGAACTCTCGGCCCTCGGCGCTGTCCTCGCCTATGTCGAGCTGACCCAGAAAGGCCGCCTCGCCCGGCTGCGGCCGCCCCGGCGCCTCGCCGGCGGGTCGAGCATGGCGATCGACGCCGCGACAAGGCGTAGCCTCGAGCTGATCCAGGGGCCGGACGGCGGTCGGAGCGGCAGCCTGCTCGCCCTCATGGACGAGACGGTGACCGGTGCCGGCGCCCGGCTGTTGAAGCAATATCTCTCGGCGCCGCTGACCGAGGTTCCGGCGATCGAGCGCCGGCTGGACATGGTCGGCCATCTGTTGAACCAGGGCGAATTGCGCCGGCAGTTGCGCGCCCTGCTGCGCCGGGTGC
>NZ_JBAQRT010000273.1:0-2199 GCF_049306435.1 Zavarzinia sp. | reverse complement strand
CAGGCCGCCAACCGTGGCGGCGGCCAGCATGACCGCCAGCGGCAGGACCGCCACCCGTCTGACGGGGGGCGCTGCCGTCGCTGGCGCCGTCGGTCGGTCCTGGTCCCGGCTCACCGCGGCGCCGTCAGTTGGCGATCTTGCCGTCGACCACCTTCAGCGTGGCAATCTGCGCCAGGGCCTGGTCGAGCTGGACATCCTTGGCGCGATCCTCGGGGATTTCATCGGCGCTGCGCGGGGTCTCCGCGCCGGCACCGGGGCCGGGTCCGGCACCCGCGCCGGAGCCGGCCGGATTGCCTTCGCCGTCGCCCTGAAGGTGGTTGGGCAGATCGGCTTCCGAACGCAGCTGCGGCACGTCCTCGGGCTTGGCGCCATCGGGCAGGGGCTGGATCACCTGCTTGTCCGGCTCGATGCCCTTGGCCTGGATCGACCGGCCCGACGGCGTGAAGTAGCGCGCCGTGGTCAGGCGCAGGGCGCCCTGGTTGGGCAGCGGGATGATGGTCTGGACCGAACCCTTGCCGAAGGACCGCGTGCCCATGATCAGGGCCCGCTTGTGGTCCTGCAGGGCGCCGGCGACGATTTCCGACGCCGAGGCCGAGCCGCCGTTGATCAGCACGACGACCGGCTTGCCCGCCATCAGGTCGCCCTGGGTGGCGCTGTAGCGCGAGACGTCGTCGGGCTTGCGCCCCCGGGTCGAGACGATTTCGCCCCGGTCGAGGAATTCATCGGAAATGGCGATCGCCTGATCGAGGAGGCCGCCCGGATTGTTGCGGAGGTCAAGGACGACGCCCTTCACCTTGTCCGCGCCGATTTCCCGGGTCAGCTCGGCGATCGCCTTCTTCACGCCGGCATCGACCTGTTCGTTGAACTGGGTGACGCGGACATAGATGACGTCGCCCTCGCGGCGCGAGCGGACGGCGCGGATCTTGATCACGGCGCGGGTCAGGGTCAGGTCGAAGGGCTTGGCGATGCCGTCGCGCTTGACCGAGATGACGATCTTGGAATCCACCGGGCCGCGCATCTTCTCGACCGCTTCCTGCAGCGTCAGGCCAAGGACTTCCTTGCCGTCGAGGGAGACGATGTAATCGCCGGTCTTGAGGCCGGCGCGCGAGGCGGGGGTTTCGTCGATCGGCGTCACCACCTTGACGAAGCCGTTCTCCATCGTGACCTCGATGCCGAGGCCGCCGAATTCGCCGCGCGTCTGTACCTGCATGTCGCCGAACGCCTTGGCGTTCATGTAGCTGGAATGCGGGTCGAGCGAGGCGAGCATGCCGTTGATCGCGGCTTCCACCAGCTTCTCGTCGGTCGCTTCGTCGACATAGTCGCTCTTGACCCGCTCGTAGACATCGCCGAACAGGTTCAGCTGGCGGTAGGTCTCGGCCGAACCGGCCTGAACGCATATGGGAATGGCTGCACCCGCCGCAAATGCGAGGAAGGCCACGACTGCTCGATTCATTCGCATCATCCGCTTACCTTGGTCGCACCTGATGTCAGCCAGGGGGTCAGATCCACCGGCTCTCCATTGTGCCTCAACTCGACATACAACACCGGCCGGGCGCCGTCACGGGCGCTTTCCATCTGACCGACCGGCTCGCCGGCCAGAACCTTCTGTCCGACGCTCACGTCAATTCGATCCATCCCCGCCAGCAGCAGATGATACCCGTCGCCTTGCGACAGGATCAAGAGCTGCCCGTAGCCCGTGAAGGTTCCCGCGAAGGCGACATCGGCGGCGGCGGGCGCCGTGATCTGGGCGCCCGGCCTTGTCGCGATGCGAAACCCGCGCGAGGTCAGGCCATTGGCCTGACGGTCGCCGAAACGGGCCGTGATCTCGCCGGCGGCCGGCCAGGCCAGCTTGCCCTTGAGGCTCGAAAACCGCGCCATGACCGAGGGCCGGTCGGGCGCGGCGGGTGTTGAAGGCTCCGCCGTGACGGCGGCGACCTGGCCCGGCTTCGCGGCGGCGGCCTGTTCGGCTTCCAGGGCGGCGACACGTTCGGCCTCGACGACCGCCGCCGCGGCTTCACGCTCGCGCCTCGCCTTCTCGACCGCGGCCAGCAGATCCTCGACCGATTTCGCCTTGGCGGCCAACTGGTCGACCCGTTTCGTCTCGGCCGCGACCAACGTGTCGAGACGCCGGCTGTCCTCGGCCTTCTTCGCCAGCAGCCGGTCGATTTCCACCCGCTCGTCGGCGAGGGAGGTCAGGGT
>NZ_JBAQRT010000272.1:0-1572 GCF_049306435.1 Zavarzinia sp. | reverse complement strand
CTCCCGCGCCGACCACTGCCGCGCCGCAGCCCGGCCCCGTCGAACAGCTCGGCCAGGATACCGGCAAGGCGATCGACGATGCCGCCAAGGCGACCGGTGATGCCATCGACAGCGCCGCCAAGGCGACGGGCGAAGCGGTCGACGATGCCGCCAAGGCCGTGGAAAACGCGGTCAGCGGCACCACCGTCGAGCCGGCGACCACCACGCCGCCCAGCACGACCCCGACCTCTCCCGCGCAGTAACCCCCTTCGGGGTTTCGATCCGGCGGCGGTATCCCTTCAGGGTGCCGCCGTCGTCATATTGTCCCGGCGCAGGGCCATGGCGCCGTGCAGTGCCTGCGCCAGATCCTGGCGCTCCCCGGGGGTCAGGCTGCGGGCGAAGACAAAGCGCCGGCCGTGGCTGGCGATGGCGATCTCGTTTTCATCTTCCGACATTTCGCGCATCTCGATGCGCGCCCAGCCGGGCTCGAAACGGTATCGCCGGGCCGCGCCCTTGGCGCTGACCCGCTGCACCGTCAGGTCACGATCGGTCAGGCGCACCCGCTCGAAGGCGCGGGCGGCGCGGTAATTGGCCCGGAAGGCGAACCAGACCAGCAGAACGTCGAGACCGAAGAAGCCGAACACCGGCCAGGCGCCGAGCGACAGGAACAGGATTCCGGCGGCGAAACTGACCAGCGCCACCGCCGCCATCAGGGCGGTGAAGGCGCGCGGTCCCAGCGAGCGATGCGGGGTCAGCACGGCATCGAACCACAAACGGTCCAGGGGAAGATCCTGCATGGCGGGTCGTCGGACTCCACGGCATGACGGCAAAGGCCGGGCTTCCGCGCACCGGCCCGCGGATGATAGGAATTGCCACGGCCTGCGACAAGCCGGGCCTGCACAAGCGACGCATTCGAAACGGCAACCCCACCATGCGCAAGGCGGATATCGTCACCTTCTTCTCGCGGCTCCAGGCCCAGCGACCCGAACCCCGGGGCGAGCTGGAGCACGAGAATGCCTATCAGCTGCTGGTCGCCGTGGTCATGTCGGCCCAGGCGACCGACGTCGGCGTCAACAAGGCGACGGCGCCCCTGTTCGCCGTGGTCAAGACCCCGCGGCAGATGCTGGACTACGGGTTGGAGCGCCTGACCGAGACGATCAGGACCATCGGCCTCTACCGCAACAAGGCGAAGAACGTCATCGAGCTGTCGCGCCTGCTGGTGGAGCGGCATGGCGGCGAGGTTCCCCGCGACCGCGCGGCGCTGGAAGCCCTGCCGGGCGTCGGCCGCAAGACGGCCAACGTCGTCCTCAACATCGCCTTTGGTGTGCCCGTGATCGCGGTCGATACCCATGTCTTCCGGGTTTCCAACCGCACCGGCCTCGCCCCGGGCAAGACGGTCGAGGCGGTGGAGGCGAAGCTGGAAAAAGTGGTGCCGCCGCCATTCCGCCTGCACGCCCATCACTGGCTGATCCTGCACGGGCGCTATGTCTGCAAGGCACGCAAGCCCGATTGCGCGGCCTGCATCGTCAACGACCTCTGCCCCTCGGCGGGCAAGGCCTGAGGTCAGACGCCGCCCCGGGCGGTCGCCCGCGC
>NZ_JBAQRT010000271.1:0-3772 GCF_049306435.1 Zavarzinia sp. | reverse complement strand
GGCCCGGCCCGCATGTGCTCCCGGCGGCCGGCGGGCCTTTTCCGTCAGCATGGCCATGGCCCCGGAAAGCCGCCGAAACCCTGATAATTTGCTCCCTGTTCGGGTGATGTTTGGTTCTTCGGCAGTTCACTTGGATTATAGTTAGCACGGTCGAGGGGCGGGGTGCGGTAGCGTGTTGAAGAGCGGCATAAATTTGCCGGTCAACCGTTTCGCAAACGAAGCCTTTACCAAATCGCGCCACAGTGGCGTGACGTTGCAGGCCCCCGGATCGATTCCATCTGATCGGGCAAGGGGCCGGGGCACAGACTTCGGAGTCAGGGGCGCGGTCCGATGGGGCGATCTAAGTTTCGTTTGGTCTTCGGGGTGGTCCTGGTGGCGGTCGCCATTGGGCTCATCATTTTCGGAATCAGTTCGATGCGCCGGCCACCGCCGGTCGTGCCGGGCCAACAGGCGACGGCGGAGCGCCAGGATCTCGTCGGCATCGTTGTCGCCATGCGCGACATCGGGCGCGGCGAGAAGATCGAGGCCGCCCAGACCACCATCCTGAAGGTGCAGGGGCCCGCGCCCGTCGGCTCCCTCGGCGATCCGCGCTCGGCGGTCGGCGCGGTGGCGCTTGTCGCCATTCCGGCGGGGCAGATCGTGTTGCAGAACGCGATTCTCGCCCCCGGCGACAAGACCAAGCCCGGTCTTTCCGTGCTGATCCCGGACGGGATGCGGGCGGTCGCGCTCCGCGTGAACGACGAGGTCGCGGTCGGCAATTTCCTGCGGGCCGATGATCTGGTCGACATCCAGCTCGTCCTGTCGAATTCCGCCCTTGGCCCGGCCGAGGAAGGGGGCAACCCCGAGCGTCGCGAGTCCCGCGTGGTGCTGCAGGCGCTCCGGGTGCTTTCGGTCGGCGAGGCGCTGACCGAGGAAGCCGGCGACAAGGCGATCCGGATGCAGAACATCACGGTCGCGGCCACGCCCGAACAGGCGCTGGTGCTCGCGGTCGCCAAGCAGTCCGGCGCTTTCTACCTCGCGCTGCGCAATCCGATCGACAGCAAGGAAGACCCGGTGAAACCCGTGCGCCTCGAGGATCTCGTCGGCGCGGCGCGGCCGCAACCGGTGCCTTCCGACAGCAGTTCGGCCCTGCCCGTGCCGGCCGTGGTCGCGCCGCGTCAGATCGAAGTCATCCTTGGGTCCAATACGGGCAAGCAGGCGGTGCCATGAGTGAGAAGATGATGCTTCGGGTGGCTGCAACGACCCCGCGCGCCGGCAGGACGACAGGCGTAATGCGCCAGGTTCGCCGTGCGGTTCTTTCGACGGCGACCGCGATCGCCCTGACCCTCGCCCTGCCTGCCGCCACCGGCGTGATGCGGGGCGTGGCGCAGGCGGCGGATTACGTCAACCGACCCTCGCTGGTGATCCAGCCGGGGGTCCAGACGCCGCTGACCCTGACCAGCCCGATCGAGCGGGTGGCGATCGGCGATCCCGAGACCGTGACCGGCCGCGTGGTCGGGCCGACCGACATCCTGCTCCTCGGCCTGAAGCCGGGGCGCACCAATCTGATCGTCTGGGAAGTCGGCGGCGAGAAAGCCTTTGTCTATCCGGTCATCGTGCCGCTCGGCACCGGCGATCTGACCCGCGACCTGCGCGAGGATCCCGAGCTTTCGGGCGTTCGCGTCGACGCGGCGGGCGGCAAGGTCGCGCTGAAGGGCAATGTGCCTTCCAACGATGCCCATGCCCGCGTGCTGCAGATGGCCTCGCGCTATTTCCCCGATGGCGTCAGTGACCAGATCAAGATCATGCAGCAGCAGATGGTCAGCGTCGAAATCAAGTTCGCCGCGCTCTCGACCTCGACGCTGAAGCGCCTCGGTTTCGATTTCCGCTCCGGGCCGGGCACCAGCTTCGAATATGCCGTGGCTTCGCCCGGCGCCGAGCTGACGGGTGCGCTTTCGGGCGTCTCGCCGGTATCCGACGCGCTCAGCGTGCTCATGCGGTTGCCGGGCTCCGACCTCTCGGTCGTCCTCGGCATCCTCTCGGGGGCGAAGCTGGCGCAGATCCTGGCCGAGCCGACGTTGCTGGTGCGCTCGGGCGAAACCGCCGAATTCATCGCGGGCGGTGAAATCCCGATCCCGGTGCCCCAGGGCGACGGCAACACGATCACCATCGAATACCGCCAGTTCGGCATTCGCCTGAAGGTTTCGGCGACGGTGCTCAGCCCCAGCCGCATCCTGCTCAATCTCGCGCCCGAGGTCTCGGATCTCGATTATGGCCGGGCGATCAGCATCGCGGGAACGGAAGTGCCGGCGATCACGAAGCGCGGCGCGAGTTCCACCCTCGAACTCGGCAACGGCCAGAGCTTCGTGCTCGCCGGCCTGATGTCGTCCTCGACCGCGGATTCCGATGATGCGCTGCCGGTGCTCGGCGATCTGCCGATCCTCGGCGCCTTCTTCAAGCGCCAGCAGACCACGCGCGAGCGCCAGGAGCTGATCATCGTCGCGACGCCGCGCCTGGTCTCGCCGATGGATCCGCGCTCGATCCCGCCGCTGCCGGGCAGCGACCTGAAAGATTACGATCCCTCCTATGGCGACATGCTGCTCGGTCGTAACCGTCTGCGTGATGTCCTGCCGCAATACGGGCTGCTGCCATGACCACAGAACGTCGCGCCATCCTCGTCGTTTCCAGCGACGAAGACTTCGCCGAACGGGTGACGTCCGCCCTGTTCTCCCGTTGCTCCATCGTTCGCGGCCTGCCCCAGCTCGAGACCCTGCGCGGTCTCATCGAGTCGACCGGCGTCGAGGCGATCATCGTCGATCTCGACGATGTCGCCTGGGATGGCCGCAACATCACCGAGCTGATCATCAGCCTGAAGGCTGAACAGCCGGCGACGCCGCTGATCGTCGCCAGTTACAACATCTCGGCCACCTCGCTGATCCCGGCCATGCGCGCCGGGGCCAACGACGTGATCGACAAGGATTTCGCGGCCGACGATCTGATCGCGCAGATGGACTGGCTGCTGCAGTCGCGGCCGGCCAAGCGTGGCAGCAATTCCGCCCGCATCCTCGCGGTGATGGGGCCGAAGGCCGGGGTCGGCTCGACCTCGATCGCCGTCGCGATGGCGGCCGAACTGGCCCGTCGCGCCGGTCCGACCGAGCGGGTGCTGCTGCTCGATTTCGGCTTTCCGCCATCGGAATCCGTCGATCTCCTCGGCATCAAGGCGTCCTATTTCATGACCGATGCCCTGGGCGATCTCGGTCGCCTGGACTCGACGCTGATCGATGGCGCCTTCGCCCAGACCAAGTCGCCGCGGCTCTTCATCCTGCCGCTCGCGATCGACGACGAGAATGCCCAGATCGCGGGTCAGGGCGACCTCGCCCAGCTGGTCGACGTGCTGCGTTCCTATTTCACGGCGATCGTCATCGACGTGAACCGGGCCCTCGCCCCCCGGGTCGCCGACCGGATCTTCGTCGATGCCAAT
Source organism: Zavarzinia sp. (assembly GCF_049306435.1). Taxonomy (NCBI): domain Bacteria; kingdom Pseudomonadati; phylum Pseudomonadota; class Alphaproteobacteria; order Rhodospirillales; family Zavarziniaceae; genus Zavarzinia; species Zavarzinia sp. Next base: position 312 of record NZ_JBAQRT010000271.1, on the reverse strand, counting down.
GCCTCGATCCTGGTGGTCGATCAGTCGGTGACCTCGATCCATGGCGCGTCCACCGCGCTCGACCGGATGCGCCGCCAGATCAACAAGGACCCGGACTTCACCCTGGTCGTCTCGCGTCACGTTGCACGTCTCCGGCCGACGGCGGAAGAAATCGCGACGGCGGTGCGGGCCAAGGGCCGGCCCTTCCTGGTGCCCGAGGACCGGGTCGTCGTCGATGGTCAGCGCAATCTGGGGACCCTGGCTTCCGAGACGGGCAGCCCCTTCGCGCGGGCTGTTCGCGCCATCGTCGACGCGGTCGCCATCGGTCCGGCC
>NZ_JBAQRT010000270.1:0-10215 GCF_049306435.1 Zavarzinia sp. | reverse complement strand
CGCCGGACCGGACAGATTGGCGGCGATGGCGCCGCCCACGGTGCCGAGGCCCGGCGCCTCGCCGAACACGGGGCCGATGTCGGGCGGATCAAAGGCCAGGCGCTGGCCTTCCTCGGCGAGGGCCGCCTGCAGGGTGGCGAGGGGTGTCGCCGGGCCGAGGGTGATCACCTGTTCCGCCGGCTCGTAACGCTCGATGCCGGCGAAGGCGGACAGGTCGAGCACGGCATCGGCCGTGACCGGATGACCGAAACCCGCCTTGGTGCCGCCGCCGACGAGGTGCAGGCGCGTGCCCGCGGCATGGGCCCGTTCGATGACGCCGGCCAGACGCTCGGCGGAGGTCGGTTGGAAACGCTCCATCGTCAGAACCTCGGCAATTCGGGAAAGCGCAGCTTGCCGCCCGAGACATGCAGGCGGCCCAGCTCGGCGCAGCGGTGAAGAACGGGAAAGACCTTGCCGGGGTTCAGCAGTCCGGCGGGATCGAAGGCGCATTTCAGGCGTTGCTGCACGGCAAGATCGGTCTCGTCGAACATTTCGCCCATCAGGTCGCGTTTCTCGATGCCGACGCCGTGTTCGCCCGTCAGCACGCCGCCGGCGGCGACACAGGCGCGCAGGATATCGGCGCCGAAGGCTTCCGCCTTGTCGAGGTCGCCCGGGATATTGGCGTCGTAGAGGATCAGTGGATGCAGATTGCCGTCGCCCGCGTGAAAGACATTGGCGCAGCGAAGGCCATAATGGGCCGACAGGGCGGCGATCCTGGTCAGGATCTCGGGCAGGCGCGACCGGGGAATGGTGCCATCCATGCACAGGTAATCGGGCGAGATGCGGCCGACGGCGGGAAAGGCCGCCTTCCGCCCGGCCCAGAAGCCGAGGCGTTCGGCATCGTCGACGGTGCGGCGCAGGGTCTTCGCCCCGGCGGCACTCAGCAATTCGCCGACATGTTCCATCTGCGCGCCGATCTCGCCCGCCGGCCCGTCAAGCTCGACGATCAGCAGGGCGGCGGCATCCCGTGGATAGCCGGGATGGCAGAAATCCTCCGCCGCGTTGATGGCGAGATTATCCATCATCTCGATCCCGCCGGGCACGATGCCGGCGCCGATGATGGCGCCGACCGCCGCCCCCGCCGCCTCGACCGTATCGAATCCCGCCAGCAGGGCGCAGATCGCCTGCGGCTTCGGCGTCAGCCGCACGCTTACCTCGGTGACGACGCCGAGCAGGCCTTCGGAGCCGGTGATGACGCCGAGGAGATCGTAACCCGGCCCGTCCAGCGCCTTGCCGCCGAGACGGATCACGGCGCCGTCGATCAGCACCATCTCGAGGCCGAGCAGGTTATGGGTGGTCAGGCCGTATTTCAGGCAATGCACGCCGCCCGAATTCTCGGCGACATTGCCGCCGATCGTGCAGGCGATCTGGCTCGACGGATCGGGGGCATAGAAAAAGCCATCCGCCTCCACCGCCTTGGTCAGGGCGAGATTGGTAACGCCGGGCTGCGCCGTCAGGCAGCGGTTGGCCAGGTCGATGTCGAGAATACGATTGAAGCGGGCGAGGCTGAGCACGATGCCGTCCTCGAGCGGCAGCGCCCCGCCGGACAGCGAGGTTCCGGCCCCCCGGGGCACCACCTTCACCTTCCGCCGGTGGCAGAGCGCGAGCACGGCGGAGACTTCCGCCGTCGTTCGCGGCAGGACGACCGCCAGCGGCCGCTGGACATAGGCGGTGAGCGCATCGCATTCATAGGGCGCGAGAGCGGATTCGGCCGAGATCACAGCATCGGGCGGCAGGATCCGCCCGAGTTCGGCGACGAGCCCGGCCCGCCCCGCGAGAACGGCCTTGTCGGCCGCCGGCATGATCAGACCCATCGTTCACCTCCCGGCACAGGATGGCAGGTCGCCGCGCTGTTGCAAGTCTGCGACGCCCGCCGTGGCAGGGCACGATTATCGTCAATATGGAGTTAATTACAGAGGAAACCGGCGGGAATCTATGCAGCTATACGCTGAAACGCCCGCCGAAGGATTCCCTTTGCTCGCTGGACCCCGCTTACGGCCCCTGCCGGGCCGCCTTCGTTCCACCCTGTCGGGGCTGGGCCTGGTGACGCTCGGCCTGACGGTCGGCGGGCCGGCGCGGGCGGAAACGCTGGTCGTGGCGGGGGTGCCTCTCGAATTGTCGGCGCCGCCGGGCTTTTGCCGCCTGTCGCCCGAGTCCCCGGCCGAAGCCGGCCTCATCAACTGGCTGGCCCGGGCCGAGGTGGACAGTCTGCGTCCCGTGCTGGCCTTCGCCGATTGCCAGGAACTGGAAGACTGGCGCGCCGGCCACCGGCAGGCCATGGCCACCCTGGGACAGATCGGCGGGCGCGTCGTCACGGGCGAGGTTCAGCGGGTGGACAGCCCCCCCTTGTTCTTCCGCGATCTGCGCGGTCAACTGCCCCGGCGCTCCGCCACCGAGGCGGTGACCCGTCCCGGGGAAGATGCCCTGCTTATCGAAGGCGCGGGCTTCGTGGTTCATGGCGGCCTTGTCGATCGCGACCGTTATCCCACCCTTCATGTTGGCGCGACCACGGTCATCGGTGGCGCCGTGGTCGAGATCAGCCTTTATCTGCCGGGCGGCCCGGGTGGAAGCGGCAATGCCGGGCGCCTGTCGGACGGTGCCGGCCGCCTCGCGCAGGGCGCCGCCGAAATGCTGGCGGTGAATGATATTTTCGACGAGGCGGAAAAGCCGGCGAATTACAATCAGGCCGGCAGCCTCAACCAGTTGACCGCCGTCATCGCCGGCCTCGGCCTGATTTCACTGCTGGGCATCCGCTCGCTCTGGCTCCTGCTGCGAGCACCGCGGCGTCAGGCCTGACAGCGCGCCCCGCCTTCAGGCATGGCCGCACATCAGGCCATGCAGTGGCTTTTCGGCCCCCTTGCCCTGCCCCGCCCGCTTCCACACCTGTTCATGGAAGAAGAAGACCACGGTGTTCACCGCGGGCTCGACCAGGGCGACCCCGGTGGCGATCTGGATCGAGCCGGTGAAGGCATAGGTCACGGCGAAGCCGACACCGAAGTGCAGCATCGCGAACGTCGCCGTCTTCACCAGATCCCGGGCCATGGCTGATCCCTTTCATCGTCCAAACCGTCGTATTGCGAATTACTATCAATAAATACTAAGCCGCGCAAGCGTGATTTTGCGATCGATTCTCAAATCGGGCGCTGGCGTGAGAGCGGAATGACGAGGACAACGAAAAGGGGCGCTGCCGCGACGACAGCGCCCCCGAAAGGACAGCCCCGGGACGGAGACGGTCAGTTGTCGCTGGCGAGATGGCCGAACAGATCGTATTCGCCCGCTTCGTCGATGGTCACGCGGACGATCTCGCCGGGGCGCAGACGCCGGGTCGGCTCCTCGATGATGACATTGCCGTCGATTTCCGGCGCGTCGGCATGGGAGCGGCAGATCGCGCCATCCTCGGGGTCGATCTCGTCGACGATCACCTCGAGGGTGCGGCCGACCTTGGCGTCGAGCTTCGCCATGGAAATGTCCTGCTGGACCGCCATGAAACGGTTCCAGCGCTCTTCCTTCACCGCTTCGGGGACGGCATCCGGCAGGTCGTTGGCCGGCGCGCCGTCCACCGCCTCGTAACGGAAGCAGCCGACGCGGTCGAGCTGGGCTTCCTTCAGCCAGTCCAGGAGGAGGGTGAAATCCTCCTCGGTCTCGCCGGGGAAGCCGACGATGAAGGTGGAGCGGATGGCGATATCGGGCACGTCGCGGCGCCAGGCGGCGAGGCGCTGCAGCACCTTTTCCTGGTTGCCCGGCCGGCGCATCGCCTTCAGCACCTTGGGCGAGGCGTGCTGGAACGGAATGTCGAGATAGGGCAGCACCTTGCCCTCGGCCATCAGGGGGATGACGTCATCGACATGCGGGTAGGGGTAGACATAGTGCAGCCGGACCCAGGCGCCGAGCTCGCCCAGCGCCCCGGCGAGGTCGGTCATATGCGCCCGGCGCTCGCGGCCACGCCATTCCGCGCCCTTGTGGCGCAGGTCGACGCCGTAAGCCGAGGTGTCCTGGCTGATCACCAGAAGCTCGCGCACGCCACCGTTCACCAGATTTTCCGCCTCGCGCAGCACCTCGTCGATCGGGCGGGAGACGAGATCGCCGCGCAAATGCGGGATGATGCAGAAGGAGCAGCGGTGATTGCAGCCTTCCGAAATCTTCAGGTAGGCGTAATGGCGCGGCGTCAGCTTGACCCCGGCCGCCGGCACGAGATCGAGGAACGGGTCGTGGCTCGGCGCCACCACCTGATGCACCGCCGCCATCACCTGCTCGTAGCGGTGCGGCCCGGTCACGGCGAGAACGCTGGGATATTGCTCGAGAATGAGATCCGGCGTCGCGCCGAGGCAGCCGGTGACGATCACCTTGCCGTTCTCGTTCAGTGCCTCGCCGATCGCCTCCAGCGATTCCGCCCGCGCGCTGTCGAGGAAGCCGCAGGTGTTCACGACAACGACATCCGCCCCGGCGTAATCGGCGCTGATTTCGTAACCCTCGGCCTTCAGCTGGGTCAGGATGCGTTCGGAATCGACCAGGGCCTTGGGACAGCCCAGGGAAACGAGACCGACTTTCGGGCCGCCCCGGGACGCAAGTGTCGGGGGCGCGGCGACGGATTTGGACATTGATTTTCTCGGGATACGGATCTGACTGCCTTTATGGGTGCTTGGCGCCGGTTCCGCAAGGGGCCGGCCGTCAGGCGGCCTCCACCCGATAGGAGAAGGCAAGCCTGTCCCCCGGCGCCACTAGGAACACGCCGGGCTTGTCGGCGAAGTCGCCATCAAAGCCGACCGGGCTGGCGAAGCCGGCCCAGGGCTCGATGCAGAGCCAGCCGGCCCCCGGCTTCATCCACAGACCGAGCTGGCCGAAACCCGTCCAGGAAAAGCGGATCGCCCGCCCCGGCCCGCCATAGACCAGCCCCCGGCTGGCCGGCGCGTCGAGGATCAGGGCATCGTCGACGAAGAGACCATCCGCCAGATCGAGGCGCCGGCCCCGGATCGGCGTTTCGTGCAGGACAGGCGACAGCAGCCCGCCCTCCAACCGCCGGACGGGCGCCGGCTCGGCCGCGTCGAACAGAAGATGATGCGCCGTCTTGTCCGCCCCGGGATCGAGCGGCCACAGGAAAGCGGGATGGGCACCGACCGAAGCCGGCAGGACCACGTTCCCCGGGTTGCCGACCTCATAGATAACGCTCAGCCCCGCCGGATCGATCCGGTAGACGAGATCGAGGGTGAAGGCGAAAGGATAGCGCGCCCTTGTTTCATCGTCGTCGCTCAGACGTAGACGGCAATGATCGGCGCCCGCCTCGATCAGCGTGAAATCCCGGTCACGGGCGAAACCGTGCTGGCCGAGGCTGTACTCCCGCCCGCCGTGGCGCAGGCGGTCGCCGGCCAGCTTGCCGACGATGGGGAACAGGTTCGGGGCATGGCGGCGCCAGGGATCCGTCGCCGGCCACAGGATATCGCCCCAGCCCTGATGCGAGAGGGCGCAAAGCTCGGCGCCGAAGCGCAGGATGCGGGCCGACCAGGGGCCGGCGGCAATGTCGATCGTCTCGGTCATGACCGCCTTTCGTCATGTCTCGTCATGCCGGCGAAATCCGGGACAAGGATGTCCGCATTCATAAGCCGGCCCTTGCGTCGAAGAAAGGGGGCAAGGGGTGTTGGCAGGCGGGAAGCCGCCTTCTATAAGCGGTGCATGTCCGCCAGCCCCGCCGATCCTGCCCATGTCCTTCGCGATGTCTTCGGTTTCGATGCCTTCCGGGGCCGGCAGGCGGAAATCGTCGCCCATGTGGTGGCGGGGGGCGATTGTCTCGTCGTCATGCCCACGGGCGGCGGCAAGTCGCTGTGCTATCAGGTGCCGGCCCTGTGCCGACCGGGTGTCGGCATCGTCGTCTCGCCCCTGATCGCCCTGATGCAGGACCAGGTCGAGGCCCTGCGCCAGGTCGGGGTACGCGCCGCCGCGCTCAATTCCTCGCTTGATGCCGGCGAGGCCCGCCAGGTCGAGCGGGCGCTGCGGGCGGGCGAGCTCGATCTTCTCTATGTCGCGCCTGAGCGGTTGCTGACCGATCGTTTCCTAGACCTGCTCGACGAATCGCCGCTGGCGCTCTTCGCCATCGACGAGGCGCATTGCGTCTCGCAATGGGGCCATGATTTCCGGCCGGAATATCTGCAGCTCGAAGTGCTGCATCGGCGCTATCCGTCGGTGCCCCGCATCGCCCTGACCGCGACCGCCGACGGGCCGACCCGGCGCGACATCGCCGCCCGCCTCGGCATCGAGGACGCGCCGCTGTTCCTCGCCGGCTTCGACCGGCCCAATATCCGCTACACGGTGACGCCGAAGCTCGAACCCCGGGTCGCCCTGAAACGCTTCCTCGACACCCGCAAGGGCGAGGCCGGCATCATCTACTGCATGAGCCGGGCGAAGGTCGAGACCATGGCCGAATGGTGCCAGGCCCAGGGCTTTCCCGCCCTGCCCTATCACGCCGGCCTCGACCGGGCGGTGCGGGCGAAGAACCACGACCGTTTCCTGAAGGAGGACGGCGTGATCATGGTCGCGACCATCGCCTTCGGCATGGGCATCGACAAGCCCGACGTCCGCTTCGTCGTCCATCTCGACCTGCCGAAGACCATCGAGGCCTATTATCAGGAAACCGGCCGCGCCGGGCGCGACGGCCTGCCCTCGGAAGCCCTGCTGTTCTACGGCATCGAGGATGTCGCGCGGCTGCGCCAGTTGATGGCCGGCTCCGATGCCGGCGAGGATCACAAGCGGGTGGAGCGCAGCAAGCTCGAAGCCCTGCTCGGCTTCTGCGAGACCGCCCATTGCCGGCGCCAGGTCCTGCTGTCCTATTTCGGCGAGACCGACACGAAACCCTGCGGCAATTGCGATACCTGCCTGTCGCCGGTGAAGACCCGCGACGGCACCGAGGATGCGCAAAAGGTCCTGTCCTGCCTGTACCGCACCGGCCAGCGCTTCGGCGCCATCCATGTCATCGACGTGCTGATGGGCCATGAGACCGAGAAGGTCAAAAGCCAGGGCCATCACGAGATCAAGACTTTCGGCGCCGGCAAGGACAAGCCCGCCCCCCATTGGCGCAGCGTGATCCGCCAGTTGGCCGCCCTCGGCCTCCTCGAGGTCGATCTGGAACGCCACGGCGCCCTCGTCCTCAATGGCGAGTCCTGGCCGGTGCTGCGCGGCGAGCGCACGGTCGAGCTACGCGACGAGCCGGCCCCCGTCGCCGCCCCGAAGCGCGGCACCAGGCGGGGCGCGGTGGAACGCCCGGCGGAAGACAGCGCCGTCGGCAGCCTGTTCGGCGCCCTGCGCGCCCTTCGCCTCGAACTCGCCAGGGAACAGGGCGTCGCGCCCTATGTCATCTTCCACGATACGACCCTGATCGCCCTCGCCGAGCGCAGGCCGCTGGATCATTATTCTTTCGCCACCATCCCCGGCGTCGGCCAGGCCAAGCTGGAGCGTTACGCCGATCGCTTCATCGACGTGATCGAGCATTTCGACGATTGAGGCGCGGCACCGTGCCGCCTTGTGCCGGGCGCCGACAGGTCTAGGCTGCACCGACGCGATGGGCCAACCGGATAGGGACGATACCCCATGAACGCCCGCCATATCCTCCTCCTGCCTTTCCAGGTGCTGGCTGTCGCCACCGGCGCCAAATCCTTCGTCGGCAATCCGGTGATCGGCAGCACTTTCCTGAACCGCCTCGGCCTTCATGTCGTCCGGGTGGTGCTGGCGGACCGGATCATGGCCTTCCGCCGCCTGCTGCTCGCCGCCAGGGTGGCGCCCGAGGATCGGGAAGCCTTGCGCCGCGACGGCTTCATCCTGAAGACCGACTTCCTGCCGGCGGAGGATTTCGCCGCGCTGGAGGCGGAAGTCCGGGCGATGAACGAGCCCGCCCGCGAATGCCATCAGGGCGATACGATCACCTGGCGCGTGCTGCTCGATCACGACACGCTGTCGCGCCTGCCCGCCACCCGCCGCCTGATCGAGGACCGGCGCTATCGCGGGCTTCTGTCCTATGTCGCCGGGCGCTTCCGGGTGCCGGGACACTGGGTGCAGAATATCCGCGCCGGCCTGCTGCCCGGCCGACCCGACCCGCAGACCAATATCCATGCCGACACCTTCCAGCCGACCATGAAGGCCTGGCTGTTTCTCGACGATGTGGACGAGAGCAACGGCCCCTTCACCTATGTCCCCGGCTCGCAGCGGGTGACCTGGAAGCGGCTGAAATACGAATACAGGCGTAGCATCACCGAGGCGAAATCCGCCGACAGCTATTCCGCGCGCGGCTCCTTCCGGGTCGCCGAAGCCGATCTCCCCACCCTCGGCCTGACGGCGCCCAAGGCGTTTTCGGTTGGCAAGAACACGCTGGTCGTCGCCGACACGGTCGGCCTGCACCGGCGGGGCGATTCGACCCTGCGCCCGTCCAGCCGGCTGGAGATCTGGTCCATGTGCCGGACCAATCCCTTCAATCCCCTGCCCGGCCTGCCCTTCCGCATCCTCGACCGGATCGACCTCGCGCTGTACCGCGCCTATCTCACCCTGCAGGACCGAAAAGCGGCGAAGCGCGGCACCCAGCCGAGCTGGCGGCTGGTGGCGAAACGGTAAGACCCGGCCCGTCCCCACCTCACCCCGGCCCTCTCCCCCCAAGGGGCGGAGAGGGAGCCAAATCATCCCCGCATTGAGCCCCACACCGATGCGGCGCGCACATACGAGCCTGCGCCGCTTCAATAGGGGCAGGACTGGCCGGACATGATCGTACCCGCGCAGGTCGGCGGTGGGGATATCGGAGGTGTACCGCAGGAAGCGTTCACAGTGGCGAGACAGTGGGTGAACGAATCTTTCCTGCTTCCATAGGCCTCCGCACCGCTGGGCGCCGATGGACCGAGTCCGATGGTGCTGGGTTGCAGCCCCATGTTATGGGCGGCGTAACCGATGACGCCGCCGTCCATGCCACAGGCCCCGAGCAGCAGGCATGCGTTGATCGCCAACACACCGAAATAGCGTCCGCCCCGCATCATCCGCCCCCGGTGCTGGCCGCGACCGGCCCGCCCAAAGGAGATCATTCGGCGACGGTCACACCCCGGAGACAAAGGCTATCGGATTTCGCCCGGCATTCAAGGCGGCAGCCCGACCCGTGGTAATTCGGGGATGGGCAATTCGAAGACGCTATATCTAATTACTCCTGATGACCGATGCCCCCTTCGTTGGACAGGAGCGGAAACTGGCGCTGACCGAGTGCAAACGGTAGTCTTTGCGCCACTTGAGCTTGCCCCAGGAATGACACAGTCACCCCGATGTTCGTCGAGCGCAGACCTTTCAAGCCCCTCGCCATAGCCCAGGTGCTGGCAGCCCTCCTCGTTTTTCTCGCGCCCGCCCTCCTGTTTCTGCCGGCCTTGCTGATCGCCGCCTATGTCAACGACGCCATCGACGCACCGCCGCCCGGCGACGGCTACACGCCGTTCCGGACATGGCTGGCATCGGTCGACCGTGTCGAGCCCCTGTTGAAATGGATAGAGAATGGCAGAGACGGCTTTCTCGTCGTCCGGTCGGTGAACGAGACGGCGAGGAAAGCCCTTGCCTATGCCCCTCAGATCGCCGAGGCCCTGCGCGATCCGTCCAACGATGCGGGCCTGAGGATGGTCGCCCTCACCGTGGCCCAATGCCTGCCCCTCACGGACTATCTCCGCCTGATCGAGGATCTCCAGGCCGACGGTCTGCAAGAGATCGCCCGGGAAGCGATCTTCCCACCGCTCTCACGCAGTCGGCTCGATGACGCCTTCGAGGATCCTCGTGTCCGCGCCCTGGTCGAGCCGATGCGTGGCGACTATAGCCCTCAGGATAACATCGCCAATCCGGCGATCCGCCTCTTGTCCGGTGAAGCGGCGCGTTTTCTGGCCGTCATGACGCCCTGGACACCCTGCCCCGAGCAATATCCCGGCTCCGTGATCGAGCCTGTCGGGTTGCCGCTGGACTGAAACGAGCTACTCCCTATAGCGTCCCCGAATTAATAGCGAAGTATCGCCGGATTAAGCGCCCCCTCTCCGCCCCTTGGGGGGAGAGGGCCAGGGTGAGGTGGGGAAGCTCGACCTTCGACACCCGCCCCTCCCCTCCTCCCGGGAGGAGAGGGTTCAGGCGGCGGCGTTACTTCCGCCGCATGGCGTCGAGCAGCGCGGCGCCGAGGCTGCCCTGCGG
>NZ_JBAQRT010000269.1:0-23216 GCF_049306435.1 Zavarzinia sp. | reverse complement strand
CAGGCCGGGTGGTCGGGCGCCAGGCCCGCGCCGGTGATGGCGACGAGGCGCCCGCCGTCGGCGAGGCGGGCGAGCGCCGAGACGATGTGGCGAAGCGCCGTATCCGCCATCGCCCGTTCGACATGGGCTGTGGCGGAGAACGGCGGGTTCATCAGGATCACGCTGGGGGTGACACCGGGATCGAGGTGATCGTCGATCTGGGCCGCATCGAAGCGGGTCACCGCGGTCCCGGGAAAGAAATGGGCGAGAAGGCCCGCCCGGGTCTCGGCCAACTCGTTGAGGGTGAGGGAGGCGCCGGCCAGTTCGGCGAGGACGGCGAGCAGGCCGGTGCCCGCCGAGGGTTCCAGGACATGGTCGGCTGGCATCACCGCCGCCGCGGCCAGCGCGGCGAGGCCGAGCGGCACCGGCGTCGAGAATTGCTGGAAGGCGACGGATTCCTCGGATCGCCGCGTCTGGGTGGGGAGCAGGCCGGCGATCTTCGTCAGGGGCGGCAGGAGGGTCGCCGGAGAGCCGGCTTTGCGGAACAGCGCCTTGCCGTATTTACGGAGAAACAGGACGGTGGCGGCCTCGCCGGCGTCATAGGCCGCCTTCCAGTTCCAGGCGCCGGCGGCATCGTCCGCGCCGAAGGCCGCGATCATGGCGGCACGGAGACGGTCGGCGTCGATGCGGCGGCCCTGTTCGAGATCGGGGAGGAGCAGGCGGGCAGCCTCGGCGACGCCGTCGGCGGCGCGAGGCGGAAGGATCTGGGCAAGGGTCATGGGGAGAATACTCGGGAGAGCGGGAGGGACGGACCGCGGCTCTCTCCATCCCCGCCGGTCCATCCCGGCCCGGCCTGCCTCTCCCTTTCGTGCCCCTTGAAACTAGTCGCAGCCCGAGTATGTGATGCCGTCGCTGTAACATAAGGATGTGGCATGACCGGGAGGCTTCGCCGCTCCGATTCAGCCTGCAGCGACGTTCCGAAGGTCGAAATTAATTGCAAAGGATAAGAGGAGGTAAGCCATGAATTTTCCGAGTAATTTGGTCGAGGCCCTAAAGAGGGCACTCGAGCAGCAAGGGTATGCAAATGACGAGCAGCATTTTAATTTAGGGAATGGAAGTTTCGGGAGCTATGCCTTCGAGCATCGAAAAAAAGAAATAATTGATGATTTGCGGTCTATCGGATATAAAAAAGAACTTGAAAGTTGTGGGAAATTTTATGATGCACACGGCGCTGTTTATTGGTTCTATGATCCAGAAATCATAGCATATGAAGATGCCGTGAAGAGAACGGACTATTGGGTCGATGAGAATATTGTTTTCGATAAATAATGTTTTTGATTAACCACGACGAATCTGTATTGAGGGATGGGGTATTGGCCGATGCTGATATCCTCAATGCACTTTCTGAGCAGTCGAGGGGACTCGTGAGAGGAAGAGTGTACTAGTCGACCATGACTGTCTCCTGAAGCGATACGCCCGGTACGAGGCCGGGCGTATCGGGCAAGGGATGAGGAAACTCAGGCGATTACCGCGAAGAGATCGACCTGGCGGTGGATCGGCTGGGCACGGCCCATCCACGGCTCCGGCCGGATGCAGCGGACCCAGTCGGCGAAGCTCGGGATGAAGCCCAGATCCTCGACGACATGCTGCTCGCCGATCAGGCGGACCGGCACGATGCGGCCAGTCGAGACGGTGATGGTCGTGCCGAAGAAGCGCTCCAGCATGAAGATGCCCTCGGCATGATGGCGGAGTGCCCGGTGCCGGAAATCCGCCGTGATGCTCTTCGACTCGTCGAACCACTGGTGCAGCGGCAGATAGTCTTCCACCGTGCCGCCCCATTTCTTCGCGGAGGACAGGGCGTGATGGTAGCAATGCGCCATGGCCGCCTCCTCAGAACTGGTGCTGATAGGTTTCGACGGCTTCGTAGCGCTCGTTGTAATCGAGCGAGACCGTTCCTTTGGCGACGTCGAAGGTGAACTCGCCATAGCCGCCTTCGTTGTTCTCCCAGCCGCAATGGGTCTGGTTGAGGAAGCCGTAGGCAAGATCCTCGACACATTCGTGCAGGGAAGCCTCGCGTTCCTCAGGTGTTTCAGTCCGCCAGTCGAGGACGGTGAGCCTGATCTTGATCCGGTTCAGATCGATGCCGTCGGGCCCGCGCACCTCGATGTCCTCGATCTGGCCGCTGTCGCCGTAGCCGTCGAAGGTGATGACGATGGTGGTGATGCCGGCGGCGGCAAGGGCATCGAAGACGATGTTCTTGTTCGTGGCCCGCAACGCGGCTTCGGCGGCGGTGCGGGCATTGTATCGGGCAAGCCAGTCGTCGGCGCCGGGATCCTGCGCGGGGTTTTGTTCGAGCGTGGTCATGGTGGGGTCCTGTCCATCTGGGGAAAGAGGGGCAGGGCGGCCGTGGCCGCCCTGCGACGGCGTCATTCCGCGGCCGTCGGCCGCTGCTCGCCGGTTTCGTCGTCAGCGGCTTCACCCTCGTCGGCGAGGAATGCAGGAAGTTCCGTGTCCGACCCGTCTTCCGGCGCGGCTTCGTCTTCGGCGCCGGCAAGGCGCAGCGGTTCCGGCAGCCAGCCGGTGCCGGCCAGCAGGCGTTCGGCTTCGCGCGCCATGTCCGCTTTCTTCAGATGGTCGATCAACTGGGCGGACTGCTCGCCCTTGGCCTCGCGCACCGCGTCCAGGATGCGGCGTTTCGAGACCCGGCCTAGGTAGTTGTCCACCGTGGGCACCCAACCGGCCTCGGCCATGTCGAGCCCGACCGCCCGCGCCAGCCGGTCGGCCTGGGCGAGACGGCGGGCGACCCCTTGCGCGGTGACGGAGCCGCCGTAGCGATCGGCCTTGGCGTAGAGCGCGTTCACGCCCCGCGAGAGGCAGTGTGCGAGCAACGCCAGCCGGCTGGCATCGTCGAGCGTGTCCAGCCGATCCCACAGGGCTTGGTCGTCGTCGATCGGCAGTTCCGTCTTCCAGGCCTCATGGCGCTCGTCGATGGACCTGGCGGCGGTGCTGTCCTTCAGGTCGCCGGACTGCACCGGCAGATAGACCTCGCGGACCGAGGCCTCCAGGCAGGCGGTATGTCCCCCGTAGCCGAAACTATCGACGGCCAACTTGTGCAGGAGGGCGGTCAGTGCCGCATGCGGACTGTTCGCCATGGCATCCTGCAGGGCCAGGGTGCGATGCGCGGTCAGTTCGACGACGAGCCGGTCGGGCAGGGGCTTGAGAGCGTCTTCCTCTTCCTCGTCCGGATCGGCGGGCACCCCGGCAACGGTGATGGCGGGGGCCTGCCGGATGTCTTCCGGCGCCGGCTCGCCGTCTTCGGCGGTCGGGGTGTCGGGCTCAAGTGGCTCCTCATCCTCCGGGCGGACATAGCCGCGATCGACGATCAGGCTGCCGTCGCCGGCGATGCTGATGAAGACCCCGGCGCGGGCGATTCCGTCGGGCGGGAAGACCGACGGCCGGTGGTCGAAGGCTTCGAGCACATCCTCCAGTTCGGCGAGGCGCTGGTCGGCCTCCTCGGGGAGTTCCTCGATGTCGGCATATTCCTCCGTCAGCCGGTCGTATTCGGCGAGGGCAGCGTCTTTCGCCTGTTGTTCCGCCTCGGTCAGGGCGGCAGATTCACCCTGGAGCCGGCGCAGGCCCCGCGTGTGGCCATAAGGGAACTCGGCGGCGGCCTCGACCCACTTCCAGCCCTCGGTGGCGACGGCATCAGCTTCCGCCTTCAGCTTCTCCGCGACCAGGCGTTCCAGCAGGGCGACATCCTGGAGCCAGCCGCCATCGTCGCCCTGGAACAGGTCGCGCAGCACGATGCCGCCGGCCTGCTCATAGGCTTCGATCCCGACGAAGCGGGCCCTGCGGTCGGATGCTCGCACGGCCTTCTCGGTCAGCAGGCGCCGGATCTGATAGGGCTCCTTCGACCAGGAGCGCTGGAGCGCCTCCCAGACCTGCTCCTGCCGCGCATGATCCGACGAGATGGTGAAAGCCATCAGCTGATCGAGGCTCATGCCGTCCTCGGCATAGACGTCGAGCAAGGCGGGCGAGACCGAGGCCAGCCGCAGGCGCTGGCGCACGACCGCTGCCGAGACGAAGAAGGCGGCGGCGATCTCCTCTTCCGTCCGGCCCTTCTCGCGCAGGGCCAGGAAAGCCCGGAACTGGTCGAGGGGGTGGAGTGGGGCGCGCTGGACATTCTCGGCCAGCGAATCCTCCTCCGCCGGGATGGCGTCTGCCCCGGCCTGGACGATGCAGGGCACCGGCGCCGTCTTCGACAGGCGCTTCTGCTTGACCAGCAGGGCGAGGGCCTGGTAGCGCCGGCCGCCCGCCGGCACCTCGAAGGTGCCAGTCTCGCGGCCTTCGGCATCGACCTGCTGCCGGACATTCAGGCTCTGCAGCAGCCCGCGCCGGGCGATGTCCTCGGCGAGATCCTCGATCGAAGCGCCGGCCCTTACCCGGCGGACGTTCGACTGGCTGAGTACCAGCTTGTTGAAGGGAATGTCACGCGAGGCGCTGAGGGTGATCTTTCGTGTCGCATTGCTCATCGGGATGTCTCCGCGACGGGCGGCCGGGAGCCTCTCTCTCGACCTTCAGCCCGTCGCGAAGACCGCGGCCCGCCTCTTCCTCCGGAGGCGGGCCGCGGAACCGGAAAACCGGATGTACGCAATTCCTGAAAGCCGGAAAACCGGCTCAGATCACGCTGTCGAGCAGCTTCTTCGCCCGCGCCTCGAGATCGAGGCGAGCGTCCTGATGGGGCTTGTCGCGCGCGATAGCGGTGATCCCTTGGACGAAGTCGAACACGCTCTCCGGCGGGCGGCCTTCCTCGGCTAGCACCGTCTCGATGATCTTCGCCGTCTCCGTCCGGCCGAAGCCGCGCTTGCGCAGGAAGTCAGCCCGGTCGTCGTCGGTGCGGGCGACGATCGCCGCCCGTGCCGCCCTGATACCGTTGACGAAGGGCGCCGGACTCGAGTCCGCGAAGCGGGTCAGGGCTGGCGCTGCCTCATGGGCGAAGCGCGAGGCGGCGTATTTCGAGTGGCGGATGGTGATCTCCTGGAAATCCTCGACGCCCCACAGGCAGCGGTTCTGGCACACGGCGCGGAGGAAGAAGCTGGCCATGCCCAGGGTCTTGGCGCCGACTTCCGAGTTCCAGGTATAGAATCCCCGGAAATACAGATCGGGCGAGCCATCGGGCAGCCGGCCGGCCTCGATGGGGTTGAGATCGTCGACCAGGAACAGGAACACGTCGCGATCTGAGGCATAGAGCGTCGTGGTGTCCCGGGTCACATCGACACGCGGGTTGTAGACACCGGTCGACCAGTCGAGCACGCCTGGCACCTTCCACCGTGTATCGCCGGTGCCGTTGCCGGCGATCCGCTGCACGGCGGAGACCAGTTCGTGGTCATAGATGCGGCCATAGTCGGGGCCGGTCACAGCCCGGAGTTCCATGCGTCCGTTATCGGTCTCCAGGGTCTTCACCTGCTCGGCCCGATGCGTGCTCAAGCCGTACTGTAGATTGATCCCGGCGAGGGCCGCCGGCAGTTGCCGGAGATAGGCGGCAGGCGCCCCGACCAGGCTCGCCAACTGACCAAAGCTCCAGTGGGTCGGCGTGACCGGTGCCGGCTTGCCCGGCAGGATCATGGACAGGCGTTCGGGATCCTCGCGGCTGGCCTCGACGCGGACGTCGGCGCTTTCCACCGTCCGTGTCCGGCTCCGCTCGGCGCGGGTCTGCACCGCCTCGAACAGGTCCGACAGGGACAGGAACCGCTCGTCGTCGGGCCGCGAGAACCATTCGGACGACACCCGGCCGATCCGCTGGCCGCGCGACGCATCTACCTTGTAACAGCCGGCGCTATACCGCCCGGCATCGAGGACTTCCACATTGGTCATGGGGTTTCTCCATGACGGGGCCGCCGGGAGCCTCTCTCTCGACACTCAGCCCGTCATGGCGGGACTGGCCTGGCTCTTACTTTTTCAGGCTCGGGGAGGATGACGACCGTCTGGCGGAATGTCTTGCCAGATGCCTGTGGCCATGAGAGGTGCCCCTTTTCAAAGGGCTAGGATGGCCAAAGGTGACGTCCACTGTGGTTAGGCCTGCTTCTGACTACGGCTTATAGTTGTTGTTGGGAAAGTACGCTTTGAGGCGGCGAGCGTGGCGTTACCATGCTTCCGCCGGGCTCGTTAGAAGGCGGTTGGGCGTTGGTACAAAAAAACCCTTAACGAAGTTCATGTATTGTTCTAAACTTTGCCGATGTCCAAAAATATCACTTCAAGCCAACTTTTGGGTGAGATCGGCGAAACGGCGGTCCGTTTGCGCTTCCTCAACATGGGTTTTCAGTTTGATGGACGCTCCCGACTGGAGGCGGGCGTCGATGGCATTGCGGAGGTGATGGACAAGGGAAAGCCGCTCGCCCGGATGATCGCGGTTCAGGTCAAGGCCACCGAGTCGTCTCGCTATTCGTCTGAGGACGACGCCGGTTTCAATTATTTAATTCGCCCTGATGATCTGGTTTATTGGCAGGGTGCAAATCTTCCGATCATTCTCGTCCTTTATCGCAAATCTGATGAGACATATTTCTGGAAGGAAATAGCAGTCGATCCTATGCGGGAGGATCGCAAACTTCACTTCAACAAGCAAACTGACGTTCTGGACGGGAACGCGATAGACCGGCTGGCCGCGCTGACCGTGCCTAAGAGTGGCTTCGGTTATTACGTTCCGCCGCTGGGTGGTGGTGAAGAGGCGCTGGTCAATATTCTGCCCGTAACTCTGCCCACTGAGATGTTCGTCGCGTCAACGCAGTATACGCCCAAGAAGGCGGCATCTATCTTGCTCGATGCAGACGAGCCTGCGCGTTTCGACTGGGTTATCCGGGGCGGCACATTCTGGTCTTTCGCCGATCCCCGGGAGAACGTATGCAAGCGCATCGTGGATCTCGACCAGGTTGAGGCGATTGACACGGCGGTCCTTGCTTTCCACGAAGATCAAGATGAGCATAACAACTTCGCTTATCTCTTGAGGAAGGCACTCGATTATCAGATTCGCAAAGACCTCGGTTGGAACAAGGACAAGAAGTTGTTCTATTTCCGTGCGATCGCTGAAAATACCTCCCGCACCTTTGCTTATGAGGCATCCAAGAAAAAGGCATCTACCGAAGTCGTGAACGTCGCCTTCAATAAATTAGACGAGTCGCGCGTGGAATTCGTCCGGCATCACGCATTTGTGCCGCGGTTCGAACGACTCTTTGATCAATGGTATTTAGTAATCAGCCCGACTTATTTTTTCACTACCAACGGTTTCGTGCCGCACTCATATCCGGGCGCACTTCTAGCGGGCAAAAAGCGGCTTGATAACAGTGCCTCCCTACGCGGGCAGGTCGTCATGTGGCATCGCTTCCTCACCCAGCCTGAGCGGGATGCGAACAATCTCTTCGCGGAGGTCTCCTCCGCGCCCCGCCTAAAATTTGGTGAGCCGCCCACCGTAGCTCTCGCCACGCGCGTGCCAGAGGACGTTTGGGGCTCGTCGAAGAAAACTGGACCCGAGCCTGATGAAGCGCAGGAGAGGCTGTTCGGATGAAATTCGAAACGAAGATATTCGAAGAACCGCATCTTGAATTCGGCGACAAGCACCATCATCCCGATCCGCGGTTGGGCTTGTTTGAAGCGGGGCCGCTGCAAACGCCTGTAGGAGATGTGGTGAAGGTCGCCGTGGTCGGCAGCTCGAAAACGATTGAGGATACTAAGGCCTTTTTCAAGGAGGCCATCACAGGTTTTCAGGGCAAGGGCGAGAAGCACCCCAATCTGCACCCTGACTTTCCTGGCCTCGGCAACAAGAATCCTTTCCGTTGCAAATTCGAGATTTCAGATGGCGCGATTGCTGCCATTACCCAGGCGAAGATCGACAAAATCAGGAAAGAGCCGCATCACAACAAGGCCGTCGAAATGGCCGTGGATGAGATTGTTCAGGAGCTTCGGACGCTGGATGAGAGTAGCCACCGGCCTCACGTTGCTATCGTGGCGCTGCCCGTTAGCTTGATTGAGCGCGTGTGGAACGCGAAGGTCGATGCCAAGGCTACTGTAGAAAAAGATGACAGCGGCGGATCGGACGCTCCCGATTTCCGTGGTATGCTTAAGGCCAAAGCCATGGACCTAAGCTTTCCCATCCAGATAGTGTGGGAAGACGTGTTCGACGAAACCGCCAGCATCCCGCGTAAGATCAAGGAGAGTCGAGCGAGGAAGATCCAAGGGCAGGCGGGCCGCACATGGAATCTGCTCACGACCCTCTACTATAAAGGCACGGGACGCATTCCATGGCGGAAGATGCAGCAGGATGGCGAGTTCACGGCCTGCTACATCGGCATCAGCTTTTACCGTGAAGTAGGCGGTCAGCAACTCTTCACTAGCGCTGCCCAGATGTTTGATGAAAGGGGGCGCGGGTTCATCCTAAAGGGAAAACGTGCCCAGACTGAGAGTCGTGGTCGTCATCCCTACATGACGCAAGATGATGCGCATCAATTGATCGCTGAAGTATTGGCAGCCTATAAAAATCACCACAAAAATTACCCTGCACGCGTGATTGTGCTGAAGACATCGCAATTTCGCGAAGAGGAGGCGGACGGCATTTTTGAAGCGCTGAATGAAGTTGGGGCAGAGCTACGCGATCTCGTTTGGGTGCAGGAGTCGTCGTCTGTGAAGGTTCTCAGGGACGGAAATTATCCGGTGATGAGAGGCACCTTTGTTGAGCTTGACGGTAAGGGGTTGCTCTACACAAACGGCAGCATGCCATATTACGGGACTTATCCTGGCCAGTACGATCCCAAGCCGCTTCTGTTATGTCCTTATGCGGGTAGCGACAGCACCATCGCGCAGATTGCGAAGGAAGTGTTGGCACTGACAAAGATCAACTGGAACTCTACCCAGATGAACCAGAAGCTGCCGATCCCTATCAGGGCGGCACGAGCCGTTGGCGAAGTATTAAAATATGTAACAAGCTCAAAAGTTAGCTCAGATTACGCGCGGTATATTTAAGTTCGTGATTTCCTGTTATAGAGACAGTCACTACAGCAAGGGGGGCAATGCCTCAATTCGGATGGGCAGCGGCGCAGTGGCAAGGGCATCGACCTGCTTTCAGATCCGCCCTTCTTCGCAATCTGTGCCTGTCAGACCGCTTTCTTGCCAATACCATCGTGCGATCCTGGCCAGAAGGAGAATGTCCGCTCGCAGACACCGGGCCATGAGATAACCTTTGAGCGTGCGCGGCGAACCCTCGCGGGTCAAACCCTTGTCAAGCGCAACAATTTCCTTCTATATTTGAAGGGCTTACGGGCAGACTTCCTGCTGCGCATCGCGGCAAATGATAGCAATGGTAGGTATGCTGCTTATCTTCAGGTTTCCTTGCGGTATTTCGGATTCCCGGTATATCGCCTACACTCGCTTAAGAGTGCCCGTAAGCATCTAACCTAGAGCGCAGGCTTTTGAGTTCGCTAGAGAAATTAAGGAAGGCGGAAGGCATTGCCGATCTGGCCAAGCTGCTTGGCTTTACGCCAAAAGGTGTCAGCTTCGTCCTCTACAAGATGGATGCGGCAAAGAAATATCGGAGCTTCGACATACCCAAGAAGTCTGGCGGGCTTCGAGCAATCCATGCACCCGAGCCGCAGCTCGCACTGTTGCAAAGCCGTTTAGCGGAACTGCTCTATGCTTGCGTCCATGAACGCAAGAAGGCTGATCCCCGGTTTTGGTTTCCGTCCCATGGTTTCCATCAGGGGCGCACCATTATCTCAAACGCAGAAGTGCATCGCCGACGCCGCTTCGTCTTCAATCTCGATCTGAGTGACTTTTTCGGCACGATTAATTTTGGGCGTGTGCGCGGCTTTTTTATCCACGATCAGATGTTCGTTCTGGAGCCGAAGGTCGCTACGATCATCGCCCAGATCGCTTGCCATGACAACGCGCTGCCGCAAGGGAGTCCGTGCTCACCCGTCATTTCCAACCTGATTGGCAATATTCTAGACTCGCGGCTTCTTGCTCTCGCGCGTGATGCGCACTGTACCTACACTCGCTATGCCGACGATCTTACCTTTTCGACCAATGAGAAGCTCTTCCCTACCGAAATTGCCGTGAACGTGCATGGCCCAGAATGGGAAGTTGGCGGTAAGCTCAAGAAAGTGATCGAAAAGACTGGTTTCTTCATCAACCCGGCAAAGACCCGTATGTCCTTGCGCCGCTCGCGGCAAGCCGTCACCGGGCTGGTTGTGAACGATAAAGTTAACATCAATCAGAATTACTACCGAGGTGCGCGGGCAATGTGCAATGCCCTCTTCCAGGCGGGATTTTATTTCAAACCCGGCGACGATTCTGGTGATGCCACGGATAACCTCAATCTTCTGGAAGGCACGCTTTCCCACATCTATTTCGTTAAGGCGCGGCGCGACCGGCATCCCAAGGTCAACAAGATTGCCAAAGCCGCGGGGGAATTTCATCCGCCGCGCGCACCGGAAGAATTGTACCGGAAATTTCTATTCTATAAGTATTTTGTCGCACCGAAGGCTCCGCTTATCGTGACGGAGGGCATGTCCGATATTATCTATCTTCAATGTGCGATCAGGGCATTGGTAAAGAAATTCGCGTTACTTGCGAAGGAAGAGGGCGGCAAGGTCATTCGCTTGGTCCATTTCCTGAAATCATCAGGCATATCGCGCGATATCCTAAATCTTGGCCATGGAGCCGCTGGGCAGGGAGCATTGATTTCTCAATACGAGAATGCATTCAAGAAATATCAGCACAAACCCATGGCCCATCCGGTCATCATCTTGTGCGACAACGATGACGGACTAGGATCTATAGTCAAGAGCGCGAAATCCAAGATCGGCAAAATAATTTCAACAAAAACGACTGATCCTTTCTACCATCTTGGGCTAAATCTTTATCTCGTGAAGGTTCCCGAAGGGGTGCCGCCAGCGGATAAGGCTATAGAATCCCTGTTTGATGCAGCGTTACTCAAGACAACATTGGATGGAAAGACCTTCAATCCGAAAAAGGAACATGAAGATCACACCGAATATGGCAAGATCATCTTTGCTGAAGCTGTTGTAAGGGCCAACGCTGGCGCTGTGAATTTTTCTGGATTTGAAGATTTGCTGACACGTATAGAGGGTGTAATAAATCATTACGCGGTTCTCCCTGCGGCTACGGCAGTGTCAGCGAGTGCGCCCGCAGTCTCCGTATCTGGCGGTGCAGTTACACCATAGGGACGAAAGCGGGAAGCTAATCTCAGTGCACAGAATAAATGCTTTGCAACTCGCCCCCGTACAGGCATGGCCGTAACAGCAGCAAATATTTGCTTTCCGCCCAGCAGGGTCTTGGACCTAATACCGATTTCATGAAGATTTGACCTGTTTAAGCCATGGCATGTTTGCGAGGGAGCGGATGCGGCCCGTCTCGGCGAGCAGGTTGTTCCAGGCCTCGCAACAGGCATCGATGATGGCGGTCATGTCCTTGAAGACGCGGTGGCTGAGGAAGCGCTCCTTGAGATAGAGCCAGACGCGCTCGATGCCGTTCAGTTCCAGGCTGTAGGGCGGCAGGTGCAGCGGCGTGATATTCTCGGGCCAGCGTAATCGGCGCGCCGTGTGCCATCCCGCCCGGTCGGGCACCTCGAACAACCAGCTTTCATTGATGCCGAGGTGAATTTTGCTGCTGGGGCGGCTTCGCGCCCTTGATCTGGTGGCCGAAGGGCGGTGCCCCCGGGGCGTTTGTCCCTTTCCCGGGCCCTTCAGGCCGCCGGCTGGTGCTCGGTCAGCCAGATGTAGCGCCTGACGTTGTAGGCGAGGTTGGCCAGGGCGATCTTCGTGGTGGCCCTGGCCATGCCGATGGTCCGGACCACGAGACCGAAGACCTGTTTCTGATGGGCGAAGACGCCCTCGACCGCCGAGCGCACCTTCGATCTTGCCCGGTTGGCCTTCTTCTGGGGCCCGCTCAGATCCTGGCCGGGCCGGCGACGGAAGTGGATCCTGGAACGCAGGCCCCGGGCGGAGAGGAACGCCTCATTGGCCTTGGTCCGGTAGGCGGTATCCGCCCAGACATCGCTCGCCGTGTTGCGGGCGATCACCGCCGGCAGTTGGGCCCCGTCATGGGCTGCGGCCGAGGTCACGGCGAAGCCCCGGATCAGCCGATGCGCCTTGTCGATGCCAATGTGGTTCTTGTAGCCGAACACCGGAATGGCGATCTCCACCTGGGCCTTGGTGCCATCTGCCTTGCCCTTCTTTGCCTTGGCGCGCTTCAGCGTCCAGCGGGCATCGCGGTCCTTCTGGGCCAGTTTGGCCGGTTTTGCCTGCCAGTCCTCCGGGATCCGCCCTTCCTTCAAGGCGGCCTTCTCTTCGTCGGTCTTGCGCTGGCGCGGCGCCGCGATGATCGAGGCATCGACGATCTGGCCCGACATGGCCAGATAGCCCTTGCCCTTCAGCCAGCCATCGAATTCGGCGAACAGGTCTTTAATCGCGCCGGCCCTGGTCAATTGCTCGCGGAACAGCCAGATCGTCTTGGCGTCGGGCACCGCATCCTCGAGCCCGAGACGCAGGAAGCGCATGAACGACAGCCGGTCCCGGATCTGGAATTCGGTGGCGTCGTCCGACAGCGTGTAGAGCGTCTGCAGGATCAGGATCTTGAACATCAGCACCGGGTCATAGGGCGGCCGTCCACCCTTCGAGCCGTCGGACCGCTTCAGCGCCGCCACCAGCCGAGGCCGGAAGATCTCGAAATCCACCAGGCTCGCCAGCTTCACCAGCGGATCGCCGGTCTCCGACAGCCGACGATACCGCTCATCCAGATCGAAGAACCCCGGCTGACCCATGACGCCCCTCCATGGAGAACACCGACCCATGGAATCATGAAACCGGTCACGTTGCAGCGGCTTTTAGAGGTGCCCGGTCGATGAGGAGAACGGCGTGCCTGTCTTCGGGAACGGCCAGGGCCAGTTCGTCGCGGAAGGCCTGCATGGCCTCGGTCGTCGCCACCGGCAGGACGAGGGCGACGCCGGTATCCCGGGCCGGGCAGACGGCACCGAAGATCCAGGCCGCCTTGTGGCGCATGTCGCGCGGCCCTCTTGGTCGTTGTCCCCGCTCGAACCATACCCGGCCGGTGCGGCCGACCTGGCCGACGCGGGCCTCGTCCTGGAACCAGATCTCGACCTTGCGGCCGGCGGCCTTGCGCCGGGCGACGCTCTTCACCCGGGCGCGGAGTTTTTTTGAACGCCTTCTGGGCGGCGGGGTCAGCCTCGGGATGCCGGGGCCGGGTCTTCTGCCAGGACAGGTTCAGGCTGCGCATCAGGCGGTGCGTGCCCGACACGCTGTAGCGCACGCCGGTGCGCTCCTCGATCAGACGGGCGATGTCGACCAGGTGCCAGGCCGGCCGGTCGCGGTCGCCCTGGCCCGCCGCAGCCTGCAGGATCACGGCCTTGATCGCCGCCAGTTCGCCTTCGCCGATCGACAGCGGGCGGCCCTCTCCCCAGCGATCGCGCAAGCCTTCGAGGCCGGCCTCGTTGTAGCGGGTGACCCAGTCCCGAAGCGCCTGGCGATCCATGCCGGCCAGACGGGCCGACAAGGCCCGGCTCATGCCGTCCAGCGCATTCGCGATCGCCAGCATTCGCCGTGCCACCCGTGGGTCTTTCTCGCGACGGGCAAAGCTCCGCAGTTCAGTCGCCGAAAGGTCGTCTCTAATCCGAAGGCCGCGCATGGCTTCTCCTTCTTCGCCATGCTTCCCTTGAATCAGAATTCGACCATCAGGGGAATCCCCTACGAGTCCGCACTTCATGGAACCGGTACTAGAGGCATCCGCACGAAGCGAAAGCAAATAACATCAAGAACTCGGAGATTCGACTAATAGAAATTCCTAAATTTCAGAATTTTATATTGTGAGAAAGATAGCCCGAAGTAAATAAATTGTGGGATGGGTGGTCCGTTGTAATCTTAATAACCTGATGTTTTTTATCGATTCTTTTGATCGACTTAACAAGCTCGTCTTCAGGGCCCGAACACACCAACGCCTGACCCACAGCCAGATCCGTCCCTGATACCCAGCCCCTCCCATCGACCAGTAACCTGTGCTCGGGCGTACACGTCAAACGCCCGTTTATTTCTATCACACAATCCACAGTCGATCTTGCCACAGCAAAAACCCTCGTTGTTATCACAAACCCGGACTGATTAATGGAAATCAACTCGTCGCCGATTTTAAAGTCCGAAGCTTGGCGCGGCCCATTTGGCGTATCGACCATGGTCTCAGGTAGAAAACATTGGCCGCCGCCCACAGCTGTTTGGGTCACACGTATTTTTATTCCAGCCTCTGCGTAGAAATGATTCAGATCGTTCGCGCATTTCTTTCTGAAAAAATCGAGATGACCATCAGAATTAGCAAATTCTGCTGCTGCTTCCAAATTTAACGGACCAAAATGTGATGGATTGCTTAGCCAAAATATAAAATAACTTTTCGCAATCGTAACAAGTGATTTTCTTATACTCCTTCTCCGTTGACTTTTAGCGAGAACAGAATAAGCACAGGCCAGATTGTAGGCTACATTACCACTGTCCCGACCCGCGAGGATGGTGCGAATTTCGCCAAATTGGTTCCGTTTGACATATTTCTCAAGTCGAGATATCCAGGTTTGGGGCCCTCCACTACTTGTTGCAGCCGAAAGCTCGGCGCGCAGCGTCGTAATTTCATGCACCCACCCATAGATCAAATTCGCGATTTCTTGGATCTTTTGAGGATTCCAGTTCAAATAAAACTGATCAGCCTCGAGGCCTGGTAGAAAAGAATCGTCAAACCGAATTGGCTGAAAAAATCCCGGCTCGTGATGAGCCCGTTCCTTTATCGCCGCCCACTCAACCGCCGGATATCCTTCGACATAGTTTTTTGAGACAAATACTATGCACCGCTTGCATTCCGATTTATAAATACTTGGTAGTATTTCTGTGAGCTTGGCGCCCATTGCCATCTCAGGGTGCTCAATATCATAGTAAACAGAAAGATTTAATTTCTTAAGCTCTTGATACAGCGCAGACGCTTCGTCTCTTTGGTACCCGGAGAACGAAAGTGCGACATCAAATTTTTTACCCATGATACCCCCCAACGTCGCTGGCTGCCCCCCACCCTCATCAGCGAATAGTCTGTTCGCAAAGCAGAGGAGGCCAAAATTTGTGCCGTAGCTCTGAACCACGGCAAACAGCAACCGCCAATTGGGGGGGCGGTGGAAATCCTGGAAGCTTTCAGCAAATCCATGAACCCCTGATTCAACAAACTCACAGCAAGGCGCCACAAATGGCCCAGAGTAGCTGAATGCCACATCCTCCCCTGGATGCGCTTCACTCTTGGCCACTATCTGCGGTATGGCAAGCCGGTTCCGCTGATTCGGGACACAAGCGAATTCGGGACACAAGCGAAACCGTAAATGGGCACACGATCATGGAGTGCCCCCCTAGAGTGAGACAGTGAAAGCGGGGACAGTTCTCCTTGAGAGGAGGATTGATGAGCAGCGAGGTGAGACGTTTCAGCCGGGAGTTCAAGCTCGCGGCCCTTGCGCGGATGGAGGCGGGCGAGAGTGTCAGCGCGCTGGCGCGGGAGCTCGGGGTGCGGCGGAAGTATCTCTAGCAGTGGCGTGAGCGGTTTCGCGCTGGTGGTGCGGTTGCGCTGCGCAGCCGGGGCCGCCCGACCAGGGCCGAGGCGCTGGCGCTGGCGGGTGCTGGCGATGTGGGGTCGCCGGTCTCGGCGGCGATGCCCGAAGCGGCGCCGGGCGATGAGCTGGGGAAGGCCCGTCGCCGGATTGCCGAGCTCGAGCGGACGATCGGCCGGCAGCAGGTCGAACTCGATTTTTTTCAGCGAGCCTTGCGGCAAGTCAGGGAAGCGCGCCAGCCCGGCGCCGGGCCTGGCGGGACGACGTCTACGCGGTCATCCAGGCGATGATGGCGGCTTCGTCGCAAGGCGAACTCTCGATCGAGAGGATGTGCCGGCTGGCCGGGGTCAGCCGGGCCGGCTACTACCGGCATTGGCAAGCCTCGGCCCCGCGCCGGGAGGAGACGGGGCTCAGGGATGCGCTCCAGCGCTTGTCGCTGGCCCATCGTCACTATGGCTACCGGCGGATCGCCGCCCTCCTGGGCCGGGAAGGCTGGGCCGCCAATCACAAGCGGGTCCTGCGTCTGATGCGGGAGGACAATCTGCTGTGCTTGCGCCGGCACCCGTTCGTGCCCAGGACGACGGACGCCCGGCACGGCTGGCGTGTCGTGCCCAATCTCGCTGGCGGGATGGAGCCGACGGCACCGGACCAGCTCTGGGTCGCCGACATCACCTATGTCCATCTGGCCGAGGCGTTCTGCTATCTGGCGATCGTGCTCGACGCCTTCAGCCGGCGCGTCGTCGGCTGGGCCCTGGAGGAGCATCTCGACGCCCGCCTGGCGATCGCGGCGCTCGACATGGCGATCGCTGCCCGCAAGCCCCGGCCGGGCAACCTCATTCATCACTCCGATCGTGGCGTCCAATATGCTTGCGGCGACTACAGCGCGCTTTTGCGGGCACACGAGATCCAGCCCAGCATGAGCCGGGTCGGCAACCCTTACGACAATGCCAAGGCAGAGAGCTTCATGAAGACCTTGAAGCAGGAGGAGGTCGTGGGCGGCGCCTATCGCGACACCGCCGACGCCCGTGCGCGCATCGGCGGCTTCATCGAGGAGGTCTACAATCGCCAGCGCCTGCATTCGGCGCTCGATTACCTGTCACCGGTCGAGTACGAAGAGGCATTGTCGAGATCGCCGGGGCCGATATCGGCCCCGGCGATCTCGATCATCCCGAACTGTCCCTGATTGTCTTGTCTCACCCAAAGGGTGCAGTCCAATCATGACGGGCTCCATCGGCATGGGCAAAACCCATTTACTTCGGAAAGTCTGCTATGCCCCCGCCGGCCAGGATCCCCGCGCCATCGTCAATGTCTTCGATGTCGCCGGCGATATTCCAATTGCGGGCGCCACCGAATGCATCTTTTCCGAGTCTTCGGGGTGGCGGAATAGCAGAACCGGCCGCTGGATGCGCTCTACCCGGTCGTGCTCTTTGACGCCCTACGGGTGAAGATCCAGGACGAAGGCACGGTGCGGAACAAGGCCATCTATGTCGCCCTGAACGTCCGGCCGGATGGCAGGAAGGAAGTCCGGGCGCTCTGGATCGAGCAGACCGAGGGCACCAAATTCTGGCTTCGGGTCATGAACGACCTGAAGAACCGGGGCGTCGAAGACGTGCTGATCGCGTTGGTCGATGGCCTGAAAGGCTTCCCCGATGCGATCATGGCGGCCTTCCCCAAGACCCAAATCCAGACCTGCGTTGCCCATCTGATCTGGAATTCGTTGGCTCTGATCTCCTACAAGGACCGGCGGCCGGTGGCCGCTGCCCTCAAGGAATCTACCAGGCAACCGGCGCCGATGCCTGCCAGGCAGCCCTCGACACCTTTGCATCGGGTCTCCGTGGCCGAAAGCAACCGGCGATCGCGATGTCCTGGCGCCAGCATTGGCAGGAGCTGATCCCCTTCTTCGCCTTCCCCGACGAGACCCGGCGGGTCATCTATACGACCAACGCGATCGAGGCTGCGAATTCCAAACTGCGTCGGGCGGTTCGAACCCGAGCCACTTCCCCAGTGACGAGGCCGCGCTGAAGCTGCTCTACCTAGCCCTAAACCGGGCCGAGAAAGATTGGAGGATACCCGCCAGAGAATGGAGTATGGCGAAGGCTCAGTTCGCCATACTCTTCGAGGATCGCTTCACGGCGATGTAATGTTAGGAATCCCATACGCAGAATCCAAGATACTTCCCGGCCGCAGCCTGCAGGATCACGGCCTTGATTGCCACGCGCCGATCGGACAGGAGCCGGCCATCTCCCCGGCGGTCGTGCAGGCCTTCCAAGCCGGCCTCGTTGTGGCGGATCACCCAATCCCGAAGGGCCTGGCGATCCATCCCGGCGAGGCGAGCCGACTGTACCCGGCTCATGCCGTCTAGCGCATTCGCGATTGCCAACATTCGCCGCGCCACCCGCGGGTCTTTCTCCAGACGGGCATACCCTCGCAGTTCTGACGCCGAGAGGTCGCCCCCGATCCGAAGGCCTCGCATGGCTCCTTCCATCATTGCCATGCTTCCGTTGGATCAGAATTCGCCCGCGAGGGAAATCCCCAACGAGTCAGCCATTCATGAAAGCGGTATAAGCGCAGCGAAAGGCGACTTGTTGCTTCTCAGCGTCTACCACGGGCCATGCTGCGAATTTCTGCTTTCTGGAGGCCAGCTTGGAGGCGCAAGCTGCTGGCTTGTGCTCAAAGGGTTACCTATCTGAGTGCGAGCAAAGTTGGGGGGGCAGCCAAAAATTGCTCAGGCAAGTCGCATGGCGTACTGGCGAAGGACGCCAGAAAACAAGATAAGCCCGTGACGCTCTAGCGTAATTAGGAAGTCGTCGGTCGAGGGGATGGTCTTGCGCAGATTCAGTTTCGCCCGTCCGATGCTGTCGAGGAGCGCCTCGGGGAGTATCGCGTGGAGATTTGCCAGGAAATTATCTGGCGAGACACAGGCGATGCCATGCGGATCAAGCGCCGGGGCCGGAAAGTCCTTGAGATTCCACGTAACGATCAGCGAGGCTTTTCCGGCAATAGCGGCGGCCAGGACGTGGCGGTCGTCAGGGTCGGGCAGGGAAAGGCTCGGGATCAGGGTGTGATAGCCGGCGACGCTCGCATCGGGTAGGGCGGCCTTCATTTTCTCGCGCGTGGCTTCAAAACGTGAAGCCGGCGTGCCTGGTGAATTGGCCGCCAGGTTGCGTATCCACTCTGCATGGATCTCGTCCGTCCAGCGCGCATCGACCAAGCCGTCGAAGGCGCACTGGATCAGGATATTGCGGAGATGGAAGGGGTAGAGGACGCAGGCATCATAGACCGCGACAGGCGGTTTAGAGGCCATGATTGACGATGAGATCCTCTGTGTCATCGGCCAAAGCATCGAGCGCCTTCTGGCGCGCGTCGAGCTGGGCCTTCAGCGCCAGGACATCCCTGAGCGAGGCGCGGCGGTGCTTCCCGACATAGCGGAATGGCAGGTCGCCGCGATCCATGCGCAGCACGACGAGCGGTCGAGAGATGCCGAGGATGGAGGACGCTTCTGTCGGGCTCAATTCCTGATCTTCCGCGATGACTGCGACACGTTCGCCGCTGAGCAAGTGGTCGATCAGCGTCTCCACGATACCGATCGCGGCCGCGGGCAACGTGAGGGTATGGTCTTGCCCGTCCGTGCGGCGGACATGCAATTCCATGCTGTCGCCTTCCGCCAGCCTGGGCAGCGGCGCGACTATCTTGCGGTCGCGGTCGGAAAGACCGGTAAATTTGACGACTTGGCTGGCCATAGCGGATTCTCCTGACTAACCAAAGTAAGTCAGCTTCGCCGCAACTGCAATAACTGAAACTTCGATGGCTGGGCTGCGATGGAGGCATTTCGGTTCGCCTTATTGTCCTGCCCAAGGAGGTCATCCGAGTGCCGCCGCCAGTCGCTCGGAAATCCGGGTGGCCGCCGCTTTGATCGGATCGTTCGCGAGGTGAGCATAGCGCGCCGTCGTCTGGACCTGAGTGTGGCCGAGCAGCTTGCCGATCATCGGCAGGCTTTCGCCGACTAGCAGGCCACCGGAGGCGAAGGTATGGCGCAGGTCGTGGATGCGAACATTATCGAGGTCGGCCGCCTTGCGAATGCGGCGCCAGGGCCGTTGCAGATCGGTCAGATGGGTATCCTTGAACTTGCCGACGACGACATAGGGGTTGCTATCGGCCTGAGGTAGCTTCTTCAGCAGTTCAATGGCGGCCTCGCCGAGGTGGACAGTCTTCGCGCCGGTCTTGCTGTCGGGCAGGTTGATCTGGTGCTCATCCAGGTCGACGTATTCCCATTTCAGGGTCTGGATCTCCCGCAGCCGGCATCCCGTCAGCAGCAGGAGACGGAAGGCGGCGATGGCATAGCTGCTTTCCGAACCATCGGTCTCGAACTGCGTCAGAACGTCTCCGAGGCGTTTCATCTCCTTGGCGGAAAGGAAGCGCTCGCGCTTGTGTTCGGGGTAGCGCTCGATGTCCTCGCAGGGATTGGTGTGCTTATCGCGGATACCCCAGGTCTCCGACAGATTCATCATCTTGGACAGGACGCCGAGGGTGCGATTTGCCTGATAAGGGATATGAGCGTGAGCGCCATGAAGCTCGGATACATCGGCCGGGCTGACGGCGCGGGCACGCTGGTTTCCGAAGAAGGGGTTGATGAAGAGCTCGACAGCCCGCTTGTACTCCGCCTGGGTCGTTGGTTTGCAACGGGTGGCGACATGCTCCTTCAGGAACCGCTCGCCCAACTCCTTGACGGTCGCGGACTGGCGCTCCCTGTCTCTGATGGCAGCCGGATCACCATCGCTGCCCCGTACATTACCGAGCATCCGGATTGCTTCCTTGCGAGCAATTTCCACCGTCACAGGCCCGAACTGGCCGATCATCACCCGTCGGGTGCGGCCGTGCCGTCGGTACTGGATGAGGAAAAAGCATTTGCCGCTCGGCATGACGCGGATGCCAAAGCCGGGCAGTTCGCTGTCGAAGACGATGTAGTCTTTGTCTAGTGCATCGAGCTTGTCGATGACGCGCTTGGTGAGTTTTTCCTTGGACATGCCGCGTTCCCATTTCCGGTGAACGACGATCTCGACCCGATCCCGTGGAAGCGTGGTGGAAGCGCCAGGAAGGAAATCGCAGCGAAGATCGTCTCGGAAAAGGGTGCGTTTTCAGGTCTAAAAAGACAAGCCGGAGCAAAGGCTTATCGGGCTCTGGAGGATGCGCGGCGGGGGTGGCGTATGAACGGAAAAAGGGGTGGAACCTATCTCATAACCTGAAGGCCGTCAGTTCAAATCTGGCCCCCGCAACCAAAAATCAGCCCGCAAGGTCATTGACCTCGCGGGCTTTTTTGATGTTCCTGCAATCTCTCTGACCTGAGTGGCCTGACCCCCGCAGGTCACGATCGCTACAGCCGGCGCTGGATCCTGCGCATCACCGGTGACATGGCCGGTTATCGCGGCCGCATCGCCATCCACGAACTGCTGACGGTCGACGAGCCCTTGCGCCGCACCGTGGTCGCCAAGGCGACGGCGGGCGAGATCGAGGCCATCGCCATCAATCACATCTTGGGGGCGCGTCGCGCCCTATCAGGGGCGTGATGCGAGGTTCCACGAGGGCCCAGACACCGCTCTCGTTCCAGCGGCGGAAGCGCACATAGACGGAATTCCATTTGCCATATCTCGAGTCCATGTCGCGCCAGGCGCACTGGCGCTTCAGGACATCCAGCATGCCGTTGAGATACAGCCTGTTGTCGAGCGCGGGCCGCGCGCGCCGCCCGCGCTCCGGTGGCAGGAGCGGCGCGAT
Source organism: Zavarzinia sp. (assembly GCF_049306435.1). NCBI lineage: Bacteria > Pseudomonadati > Pseudomonadota > Alphaproteobacteria > Rhodospirillales > Zavarziniaceae > Zavarzinia > Zavarzinia sp. The sequence goes on along the minus strand of NZ_JBAQRT010000269.1, from coordinate 1,825 downwards.
GATTTCCCATTGATCGTCGCTCAGGTCATTGCTGGACATCGTTGTGCCTCGCCTGACAACTGTAATTGATGGAATTACATATTGCGCAGCAACGTGCCGACCAATCCTCGCCCGCGGGCGATACCCGCGGCGATACTGGCGGGCGATGAGAATGACTATATAAATTATTAAAGTTGTTTGTAGTGCCAGAATGCCGAAAAATCCGAGGCCAGAACAATTCCTGCGTGCCCGTTCGTCGCGGCAATGGCTTCGCGCCTGCGGCAAATTTCAGCCGTGACCCTATTTAATGATGATGAATTACGTGTATGCGAAGCCCATGCGGAAAGCCAGATTCGCGCGGGAAGATGGAAGGAGGGCTGTTCGGACAATTATTTTGTCAACAAAAATTCCCCCATGGCAGTCTATTCACCATGAATTAGAAATCTGAGCCAGGGGGATATCATGCCGGTCGCGCCAGTGCTCCAGCAATCCATCGGCATGATTCAGGATTACAATCAAACACTGATACCGCCGATCGCAAGTTCGGTCGCCAACTGCTTCGTCGCCGTTCAGCGGGCGCTGCCCGAGGGTCTGCAAACCGAACTGATGACGATCAGTGACCAGAACCGGCTGATGTGGTTCAGGCCGGACGAGAAATCGGGCTCGGGCTGGCGGCATGACACGATCTATGTGAGCGGCGCGCCGCGGGCGGACATCAGCAGGGTGATCGCCTTCTACCAGGCCGACCAGCTCTATGCCTTCGCGGGATATGCGAATCCCGGTTCGGGCTCTTCCCGGTTCATGGGGATGACCCTTTCCCAGACCAAGGGCTGGATCGCCGTCAACTATGGCGCCAATGCCGAGAACGCGCTGAGCAAGCTGGCTCAGCCGGCGATGTTCGCCGACAGCGATGGTACAAACTACATCTATGGGGTGGCGGAAGCCTTCCAGCCGACCCCGCTGTTCTCGATCGTCGGCCTTTATGCCGGAAAATTCGCCGTCCAGTTCACGGAACCCGGCATCCCCGGCGTTTCCTACAAGCTGCTGCCGGGTACGGAGGTGGGGGCCTTCGTCATCCTGACCCTGGACGGGGGCAAGGCCACATTTCGCGGTGCCAGGCTCAACCCATCGACCGGCGTCATCAGGCTCGACGGCACGTCCTTCTCCGTGGACCTCGGTCTTGGACCGCTCGCCGCGGAGAATGTTCTGCCGGCCCCCCGGGGGGCGGCGGATCGCCCGACCTTTCTCCTGCTGGCATCCGATCAGAATCTCTATGTGGTCGCCGGCGACGGGCTCGGCACGTCCGGGCCGCCGGTGGTGACCCGGCTGACCGGCGGATCCGGCCAGCCGGGGAGAGTCCTCTCGATGACGGCCGGGGTTCAGGCCACCGGCGTCTTCTCGGTCTTTGCCATCGAAGCGCAGGCCAACATGGTCTGGGCGCTGGCGCCCCTCGAAGGCGGCGGCGACCAGTGGACGCCGCTGGGCAATCAGGGCAATGCGATCGCGGCGCCGGTATCGATGGCGGCGGGCCTCGAGGTCTTCATCTATAATCTCGACACGCGACTGATCAGGCTTGTCCAGGCCCCCGATACCGGCTCGTGGTTCACCTACCCGATCGCGACCCCCGCGCTCTCCACCGATCCGCTGGCGGATGGGAGTTCATATACTTACTCGTTCACGGTGGCCGACGGGGCGACCAAGGCCGCGCTCGGCAGCCAGTGGCCTGCTGCCGGTTCCGTGGACACCATCTTAAGCTAGTTCGGCCATCCGTTCGAACTCCGCCGGACTGACGTAGCCGATCGTCGAGTGCCGGCGTTTCGGGTTGTAGAAGCGTTCGATGTAGTCG
>NZ_JBAQRT010000268.1:0-5902 GCF_049306435.1 Zavarzinia sp. | reverse complement strand
GCGAAGGCCAGCACCAGCGACGGCCGGCCGGACAGTTTGCGCCCCGCGCCGACGCGCAGCAGGCGGCGCTCGATTTCCAGTTTGGCGTTCTCGGCATCGAGGCCGGAGATCTGGCCGTTGGCCGCCTCCGCCGCCAGTTCCGCCAGCTGGTCGCGGTACACCGCGCGTTCCGCCGTGGCGGCATCGGGGCCGGCGCCGGCGCGCATCAGCGGGCGCAGCAGAAGGATGGCGACCACGGCCGCCAGCAGCCCGAAGGCGACGAACATCATGCCGGGTCCTCGTCCTTCAGCAGGCTGTCCAGCCTTGCCCGCTCTTCCGCCGTCAGGGCCTGCGCCTCGGGCTCCGCGCCGGGCCGGCGTCGGCGCCACAGGATGATGCCGGCGCCGAGCGCCAGCAGCGCGAAGGGCCCGAACCAGAGGGCGAAGGTCGCCGGCTCGAGGGGCGGGCGCAGCAGCACCCAGTCGCCGTAGCGATCGACGAGGTAACGCTGGATCGCCGCCTCGTCGTCACCGGCGGCGAGACGCTCGCGCACGATATGGCGCAGATCGGCGGCCAGCGGCGCGTTGGAATCCTCGATCGACTGGTTCTGGCAGACGAGGCAGCGCAGGCCGCGCGAAATCTCGCGCGCCTTCGCCTCCATCGCCGGGTCGGCCATGGGCTCGTCGACGCCGATGGCAAGGGCGGTTCCGGTCAGCAGACCCAGCGCCAGCAAGGCACCGGACAGGATGCGCGAATAGCTCATTTCAGCAGCTTCTCGGCCCGGGGCAGCAATTCGCCGCGGATCACCGCTTCGTCGAGGGGGCCGACGTGCTTCCACACGATCTCGCCCGCGGGCGAGACCAGATAGGTTTCAGGCACGCCATAGACGCCCCAGTCGATGGCGACCCGGCCGGTCACATCGGCGCCGATCAGCGCGTAAGGATTGCCCAGTTCGCCGAGGAAGGCGCGCGTCGCCTCGGGCTTGTCCTTGTAGGCGAGGCCGACGAGGCGGATCTTCGGCACCTTGGCGAGGGCGCTCAGCATCGGATGCTCGATCCGGCAGGGCGCGCACCAGGAGGCGAAGACATTGACCACCGTGACCGTGCCGGCGCGAAGGTCGGCGCTGGCGAGGCCCGGCGTGCCCTCGTCGAGGCCGGGCAGGGTGAAGTCGGGCACCGGCTTGCCGATCAGGGCCGAGGGCAGTTCGCCCGGGTCCTTGCCCAGCCGGTCGTAGAAGAAGCCCGACAGGCCGATGACGACGGCGAGCGGCAGGGCCGCCAGCATGAAGCGATATTTGCCGTTCATGTCCCTGCCCTATTCCGCCGGCTGGGCCTGCGCGGCGGCACGCCGCACCGGGGCGCCGACCCGCAGGCGCCGGTCGCTGAGCGAGACGAGACCACCGAAGGCCATCATCAGGCCACCGGCCCAGATCCACATGACGAAGGGTTTCCAGTAGATGCGGGTGGCATAGCCCGGCCCGGTCTTCTCGCCGACGACGACATAGAGATCGCCGATCGGCGTCGAATGGATCGACGCTTCGGTCGTTTCCATGGGCGGGGCGCGGAACTTCCGCGTCTCGGGCGACAGGGTGCCGACCCCCTCGACCTCGAAGCGGCCCCGGGTCGCGGCGTAATTCGGCCCCGGCACATCCTCGACACCCCGGAACGTCAGGCTGTAGCCGGCGATGTCGACCGTGTCGTTCACCTTCATGACGCCGAGATGTTCCTGCGAAAAGCCGGTCGCGGCGGCGATGCCGATGACCGAGACCGCCATGCCGAAATGGGCCAGACTCATGCCCATGGCGCCGCGTGGCAGGGTGACGAGACGCCGGAAGGCACCCACGGGGCCGAGTTTCGCCAGCTGCACCCTTTGGGCGAGTTCGACCAGCACCGCCCCGCCAAGGAAGAAGGCGAGCACGAAGCCGAGCACGGCCAGGACCGGCGCATCGGTCGTCGCCAGCACGATGGCGATACCGCCCAGGACCGCCAGCGCCGCGGCCAGTTTCACCTTGGCCAGAGCCGTCACCAGGCTGCCGCGCTTCCACGGCAGCAGCGGCCCGATGCCGAGGGCGAGGATCAGCGGCACCATGATCGGCATGAATGTCGCGTTATAATAAGGCGGCCCGACCGAGACCTTGGCCCCGCCCAGCACGTCGAGGATCAGCGGATAGAGCGTGCCGAGCAGCACGGTCGCTGTCGCCGTCGCCAGCAACAGGTTGTTGAGGACGAGGGAGCTTTCCCGCGAGACGGTCTGGAACAGCCCGCCCGCCTTCAGCGCCGGTGCGCGAATGGCGTAAAGGGTGAGCGCGCCGCCGGTGACCGCCAGCAGGAAGATCAGAATGAAGAAGCCCCGGGTCGGGTCGGAGGCGAAGGCATGGACCGAGGTGAGCACGCCCGAGCGGACGAGGAAAGTGCCGAGCAGCGACAGCGAGAAGGCGAGAATGGCAAGCAGGATGGTCCAGCTTTTCAGCGTGTCGCGCTTCTCGACGACGATCGCGGAATGCAACAGCGCGGTCGCCGCCAGCCAGGGCATGAGCGAGGCATTCTCGACCGGATCCCAGAACCAGAAACCGCCCCAGCCCAGTTCGTAATAGGCCCAGTAGGAGCCGCCGCTGATGCCGATGGTCAGGGCCGACCAGGCGGCCAGGGTCCAGGGCCGCACCCAGCGCGCCCAGGAGGGCGGCACCCTTCCTTCGATCAGGGCGGCGACGGCGAAGGAGAAGGCGATCGAGATGCCGACATAGCCGGCATAGAGGAAGGGCGGATGGAAGGCGAGGCCCGGGTCCTGCAGGATCGGGTTGAGGCCGTTACCCTCGAGCGGGGCGGGATCGATCCGCGCGAAGGGATTGGAGGTAAAGATCATGAAGGCGAGGAAGCCGACGCCGACCAGCCCCTGCACCGCCAGCGCCCGCGCCCGGAAACCGTCCGGCAGATTGCGCCCGAACAGCGCGACCATGGCCCCGAACAGGGTGAGCATCAACGCCCAGAGCAGCAGCGAACCCTCGTGATTGCCCCAGACGCCGGTCACCTTGTAGAGCATCGGTTTCTGCGAATGGCTGTTGCTGTAGACATTCACCAGCGAGAAGTCGGACGTCACATAGGCATGGACGAGGGCGGCGAAGGCCCCGGCGACCAGCAGGAACTGGAGGACGGCGGCGGTATCCGCCAGTTTCATCGACGGCCCATGGCCGCGCGCGGCGCCCGCCATCGGCACGATGCCCTGCACCAGGGCGACGATGAAGGCGAGAATGAGGGCGAAATGGCCGAGTTCGGCGATCATGGCTTCTGTCCCGTTTCCGTGCCGGGATGCGGCCCCTCGGGTAGCGGATCGCCTTCCTTCCAGCGCCCCGAAGCCTTCAGCGCCTCGACGACTTCCTTCGGCATATAGGTCTCGTCATGCTTCGCCAGGACCTCGGCGGCGAGGACGCTGCCGTCCTGCTGGCGGTTGCCTTCGGCGACCACGCCCTGGCCCTCGCGGAACAGGGCGGGCAGGATGCCGTGATAGGTGACGGACACGCTGGTCGTCAGGTCGGTGACGTGGAATTCGATGGTCTTGCCGTCGTCGCTGCGCTTGACCGAGCCCTGCTCGACGAGGCCGCCGATGCGGATGCGCTGGCTGGGCGGCGGCGCCTTGGCGACGACATCGGTCGGCGACAGGAAGAACACCAGCTGGTCGCCCAGCGAATAAAGGACAAGACCGGCGGCGGCGCCAAGGCAGGCAAGGCCGGCGATGGCGATCGTCAGGCGGCGACGTTTGCGCGGGGTCATGCGGCTTTTCCCGGCCGGGCGCGACGCGCCGGCCTCGATTGTTCCAGAAGGGCCAGCTGGCGCTGCGCCTTGCGTAAGGACCGGCGGCTGGCGATGGCGAGGCCGATCACGACGGCGAAGGTCAGGGCGAAGGACGGCCAGACGAAAGCGGCATAACCGCCCATGGCGAGAAAGGTGGTGACGGCGTCCATGACGTTCAAGCTTCCCGGGCGGCGAGGCCGAGGGTGAGCGCCCGCACCCGCCGGCCGATCAGCTCCGCCTTCATCCGCCACAAGAGGACCGTGACGAAATAAAGCTGGAAGGCGATGGCGTTGACCAGCAGCGGCCACAGGATCGAGGGGTCGATGGTCGGCCCGTCGAGGCGCATCACCGAGGAGGGTTGGTGCAAGGTCGACCACCAGTCGACCGAGAATTTCACGATCGGCACATTGACCGCGCCGACGAGGGCGAGAATGGCCGCCGCCTTCGACGCCCGTTCCGGCTCGTCAATCGCCGACCACAGGGCGATATAGCCGACATAGAGGAAGAACAGCACCAGCATGGAGGTGAGCCGCGCGTCCCACACCCACCAGGTGCCCCACATCGGCTGGCCCCAGAGCGAGCCGGTGACGAGGGCGACGAGGCAGAAGCCGGCGCCCAGCGGCGCCGCCGCCTTGGCCGCGACATCGGCCAGCGGATGTTTCCACACGAGGCCGACGAAACTCGCGACCGCCATGAAGGAATAGCCGAACATGGCGAGCCAGGCGGCGGGCACATGGACGAACATGATGCGTACGGTGTCGCCCTGCTGGTAATCCGCCGGCGCGAAGCCGAGGCCCCAGACGAGGCCGGCGATGAAGGCAAGCACGGTCGCGGCGCCGAGCCAGGGCAGAAGCCGGTCGGCGAGGCGCAGGAAACGGGTCGGGTTGGCGAGGCGCGTCAACATGATGAAGTCTTATCCCTGACCGCCCCGCCCGACAACATGATCCAAATCATGCTAAAGTACAGCAAGGCGAAGTGCCGCAGCCGCCCCCAGGGTGCCGACCGGCAGGCTGACCAACAGCACGGCCCCCAGAAGCGCCAGCGACGGCCCGGCATCGAGGCCGAGGGTGGCGAGATCGACCGCCCCCGCCCCGAAGATCAGCACCGGCACGTAAAGCGGCAGGATGAGCACGGCGATCAGGATGCCGGCCCGCCGCACCCCCACGGTCAATCCCGCGCCGACCGCGCCGATCAGCGACAGGGTCGGCGTGCCGAGCAGCAGCGTCTTCACCAGCATGAGGGTGCCCACCGGATCGAGGCCAAGCAGGAGGCCAAGCAGCGGCGAGACGAGAACGAGCGGCAATCCGGTCGAGAGCCAATGCGCCAGACATTTCGCCAGCACAACGACCGAGGCCGGCGCGCCGCCGACCAGCAGCAGGTCGAGGCTGCCGTCCTCGAGATCGGCCTGGAACAGCCGATCGAGCGACAGCAGGGTCGCCAGCAGGGCGCCGATCCAGATCACGGCCGGCGCCACCCGCGCCAGTTCCGCCCGCTCCGGCCCGGAGGCGAGGGGGAACAGCGTCGCCGCGATGACGAAAAAGCCGATGACCAGCCCGACCGAGCCGCCTTGCGCGAAGGCGAGGCGCAGGTCGCGCCGCAACAGGGCGAGGAAGGCACTCATCGCGAAGCCTCGTCGAAAGCCCACCTCACCCCGGCCCTCTCCCCCCTGAAGGGCGGTGAGGGAGAAGCGGCCCCCTCTCCGCCCGCTTGGGGGGGGAGTGGGCGGGGGGTGAGGTGGGTGCGTTCCACGAAAAACAGCGTCATGCCGCCTTCTCCAGAACGAAGGTCCGGGCATTGGGCAGCGCCAGGCCGTCATGGGTGGCGACCACCACCATGCCGCCGACGGCGCGATGATCCCAGATCAGCCCGGCCAGCAATTCGACCGAGGCGGCGTCGAGGCTGACCGTCGGCTCGTCCAGCAGCCACAGGGGGCGAGGGGCGAGGGCGAGGCGGGCAAGGCCGAGGCGGCGCTTCTGCCCGGCCGAAAGCACGCCCGCCGGCAGGGGCCCGAGGGCGCCCAGCCCGAAACGGTCGAGGGCGGCGTCGACGGCGTCGACCGGCGTGCCCTCGAAGCGGGCCCAGAAGGCGAGATTGTCGAAGGCGGTCAGGGCGAGTTTCAACGCGTCGCCATGGCC
>NZ_JBAQRT010000267.1:0-14846 GCF_049306435.1 Zavarzinia sp. | reverse complement strand
CGCGCCGGCCACCGCCACCCCGGCCACCGCGCCCGCGCCGGTTTCCGTCGCCCTGTCGGCCGCGCCCGATCCCGCCCTCGTGGAGAATGGGCGCGACGGTCTGCTGCCGGTCATCGGCCCCGATGGGCGCCAGCCCTGGCAGGTCTACGCCAGGCCCTTCGCCGACCGGACGGCGCGGCCCCGCATCGCCATCATCGTCGCCGGCCTCGGCCTCAAGGAATCGACCTCGGCCGAGGCGATCGACAAGCTGCCGCCGGACGTCACCCTGGCCTTTTCGCCCTATGCGCGGAATCTCGACGACTGGTCGGCGCGGGCCCGGGCCGCCGGCCACGAGCTGCTGATCCAGCTGCCGATGGAGCCGGTCGATTTTCCGACCAGCGATCCCGGCCCCAAGGCGTTGATGACCGGACTTTCCGCCGCCGACAACCGCTCCCGCCTCGAATGGACGCTGGCCCGCACCACGGGCTATGTCGGGGTGATGACCTACATGGGCTCGCGTTTCACCGCCGACGCCGATGCCGTGCAGGCGATCGCCGCGCAGCTGAAGGCCCGGGGCCTGATGATCGTCGACAGCCGCACCGCCGAACAGTCGACCATTCCGGCCGTCGCCGGCCATCTGGGCCTGCCGCGCGCCATCGCCACCCGCTTCGTCGACGCAACGCCGACGCGGGCCGCCGTCGACGCCCGACTGGCCGAGCTGGAGCGATACGCCCGCCAGAACGGCGCCGCCATCGGCATCGCCTCCGATTATCCGGGCTCGATCGAGCGCATCGCCAACTGGACCGCCGGACTTGAAGCCCGCGGCCTCGTCCTTGCCCCCGCCTCCGCCCTTGCCGACACGGTCGCCACGGAATGACCCGTCCGGCCCCCTTCCCGTATTTCGAGTAACATGATGGATATCAACGCCCTGCCCTATCGCCCCTGCGTGGGGATCATGCTGATCAATCCCGAGGGCCTCGTCTTCGTCGGTCAGCGCATCGACAATCTGGTCGAGGCCTGGCAGATGCCGCAGGGCGGGATCGACGAGGGCGAGGACCCGCGAACCGCCGCCCTGCGCGAAATGGGCGAGGAGATCGGCACCGAGAAGGCGGAATTCATCGCCGAATCATCGGGCTGGCTGAACTACGACCTGCCGGCCGATCTGATCCCCAGGGTGTGGAAGGGGCGCTATCGCGGGCAGCGCCAGAAGTGGTTCGCCATGCGTTTCCTCGGCACCGACGCCGACATCAACATCGAAACCAGCCACCCCGAATTCGCCGCCTGGCGCTGGGTCGAGCACCAGGCGTTGCCGGACCTGATCGTGCCGTTCAAGCGCGACCTCTATCGGGAGATCGTCGCCGAATTCGCCCCGCTGTTTGTGGAGCGGGCGCGATGAGCGGCGGCAAGGGCCACATGGTCCTGATCCACGGCGCCTTCACCGGCGGCTGGGCCATGGCCTGTTGGGCCGAGGCGATGACGGCGGCGGGCTGGATCTGCCACACGCCCAATCTTCTGCACCACGACACGCCGGCTCACGGCCGGCCGCATCCCGACCTTGGCCGCACCAGCCTCGTGGACTACGCCGACGATCTTGCCCGGCTGATCAAGACGCTGCCGGAAAAGCCGGTGATCGTCGGCCATTCCATGGGCGGGCTGATCGCCCAGATGCTGGCCGGGCGGAACCTCGCCCGGGCGGCGGTGCTGCTCGCCCCCAGCCCGCCCTGGGGCGTCATCCCGTCGACAGAATTCGAGATCCTGTCGGCGGTCGGCATGGTCGCGACCCTCGGCGTGTTCTGGGACGGGCCGATCCATCCCGTCTATCGCGTCGCCGCCGACCATACGCTGAACCGCCTGCCCCGCGAGGAACGGCGCCAGGTCTTCTCGCGCTTCGTGCCCGAGTCGGGCCGCGCCGTGTTCGAGATCATGCATTCCACCTGGGACATGCGCCGGGCCAGCCGGGTCGAGCCGTGGACGGTGAAATGCCCGGTGCTGGCCTTCGCCGGCAGCGCCGACAAGGTGAATTCGGCCCGCACGGTCAAGCGCATCTCCGATCGTTACCGCGACACAGAAGGCAAGACCGCGTTCCGGCTTTACGACGGCTTCAGCCACTGGATGGTGTCCGAGCCGGGCTGGGAAGAGATGGCGGCCGATGCCGCCCGCTGGCTGGACCAGGTGATATCTTGAGGCTTGCCCTAGCCGCCGCGTTGCTGCTGCTGGCCGGACTGTCTCCGGCCCTGGCGGCGGAGGCCGGTCCGACACCCAATATCGCCGCCGCCGACACGCCGGCCGAGGACGAGTTGCCGCCGGGCGTCGCCAATGATGTCGCCATGCCCGGCGCGCTGGACGGCAGCTGGCGGATCGTGCTCGACGACGGCGGCGATACGCCGCTCGCCGCCCTCGACATCAGCCATGGCGCCGACGAGCCGCGAGCGGCCGGTGTTTTCACCGCCCTGCCCGGTCTCTGCCCCGATCCCGTCACCTCTTGCGACTGGGACGGCGTGACGGCCGAGATCACCGATATCGTCCTCGTCGACGGCGGTCTGATCATCAGCTTCAATCCCAGCGCCGATGTCGCCGACGAACAGGTGTTCCGCCTGCAGCCGGTCGACGATGGTTCGTGGCGCGGCACACTGGACGGCCGGCCGCCGCGCCGGGTCCTGATGCGGCACCCGCCGGAATAGGCGAAGCCCCCGCCACCCGGTGATCGGCACAAGTTCTTACGCTTGGCCCGCGGGCGGGTTTATGGTCCAGTCCAGCAATCCCGGCCCGTGGCCGGGCGGCAGTTTCGCGGTGGCGGGTATGGACAGCGCAAGGCGCGGCTTTTTCCTGGTGCTCGGTCTCGTGATGGTGGGCCTCGGCATTGTCGGCGCCTTCCTGCCCGTCATGCCGACCACCATTTTCCTGATCCTGGCGGCGGCCTGTTTCGCCCGCTCGTCACCCCGGCTCGAAGCCTGGCTGATGGACCACCCGCGCTTTGGCCCCACCTTGCGCGACTGGCGACGCCATGGCGCGATTTCGCGCCGGGGCAAGGCCTTCGCCCTCTCGGGCATGACGTTGGGCTATGGCCTGTTCTTCTTCGGCAGCCGGCCCGGGGCGTGGCTGGCCGCGGGTGTCGCGGTGCTGATGCTGGCCTGCGCCCTCTATGTCGCCTCCCGCCCGGCGCCGCCCACGCTCTGATTGGTTCAGCATTCACTCAAGTGACATTATCGGTCTTCGGATTTCCCCACGCGACAAGGTGGCCGATCATCCTGGCATTGTTCCAGTTCGAGCCAGGAGTCCCGGCGCCATGGATGAAGTCTTCGTTCGCAAAACCCTGATCAAACCGGCGCGCCTGCATGAATTATCCAAGCGTTCCGACGCCGCCGGTGCCCTGCAGCTGGTCAGCCATTTCGCCGCCATCCTGGCCACGGGCTGGCTGCTGTCCCAGACCTGGGGCAGCTGGTGGGCGGTTCCCGCCTTCCTGATTCATGGTGCGCTGCTCAACTTTCTCTATGCCGGCCAGCATGAACTGTCCCACTGGACCGTGTTCAAGACCCGTGGCCTGAACGAGATCTTCGGCCGGCTCACCGGTTTCATCCTGCTGTACCCGCGCGATTTCGACCAGATCCAGCACACCGCCCATCATCGCCACACCCAGGACTGGGAAAAGGACGGCGAGCTGGTGCGCGGCCCCTATTCCCTGTTCGGCTATCTGATGTGGTTCCTTGGGCCGACCTACTGGTATTCGCGCATCGCCCGCATCCTGCGCTTCTGCTTCGGCATCGTGATCGAGCCCTATATCCCCGAGGTCCGCCGCAAGGACGTGATCCTCGAGGCGCGGCTGCACATGCTGGGCTATCTGATCATCGCCGCCGTCTCGGTGTGGTTCGGCAGCTGGGCCGCCGTCCAATACTGGCTGGCGCCGCTGCTGCTGACCAAATGGGCGCATCAGTTGCAGAACACGATCGAGCATCTCGGCCTGTCGCACGAGCAGAACATCCTGACCAACACCCGCTCGACCCGCACCAACGCCCTGCTGCGCTGGGTCTGCTGGAACATGCAGTATCACACCGCCCATCACGCCTTCCCGGGGGTGCCGTTCTGGAAGCTGAAGCAGCTCCATGCCGAGATTTTCGACGGCAACGGCATCAAGCCCTATTCGATGACCTATCTCGGCTTCCAGTGGCAGGTGATGAAGAAACTGGCCGGCCATACCGAGGCCGACTATCCGATGGACCGGCCCTGGATCACCGATCACACCAACCGGGAAGACGCGAAGGTGGCGGTCAATGCCTGAGCTTTCCGTCTATCAGGCCCTGTGGGCGACCGAGCAGCGCACCCCCGGCGTCCCCGAGACGCCGGTGGGAGAACGCTTCGACGCGGTGAAGGCCGCCGGTTATGAGGGCATGGCGATCGACCTCGGCGCCCTCACCCTCGAGCAGGCGAAAGAGACGGTGCCGCATTTCGCGCGCACCGGCCTCGGCGGCTTGCTGACCGCCTTTCCGAAGTCGATCGAGGACCTGCGCCCCGCCCTTCACCTCGCCAAGGACATCGGCGCGCCCTTCGTCGTCGTCGTCGGCCAGGTGATGCCGGTCAGCGTCGACGGCATGATCCCGGTCATTCGCGACTGGCTGCGCCTCGCCGCCGAGGAAGGCGTGCCCCTGCAGTTCGAGACCCACCGCAACTGCATCACCAACGACATGTTCGCGACCCTGCAATTGCTCGACGCCATCCCCGAGATGCGCCTTGCCGCCGACCTGTCGCATTATGTCGTCGGCCGGGAAATGACCTTCCCGCTCTATGCCGAATATCATGGCCAGATCCGCCGCCTGCTCGCCCGTTCCGACTCGTTCCAGGGCCGGATCGCCAGCCGCTGCCAGGTGCAGCTGCCGGTGCAATTCCCGCAGACCAGGCCCTGGCTCGACCTCTTCCTCGGCTGGTGGGCGGAGGGTTTCCGCCTGTGGAAGCAGCGCGCGGGCGCCGACGACAGGCTGATCTTCCTGTGCGAGCTTGGCCCCCGCGACTATGCGATCACCGGGGCGGATGGCCTCGAACTCTCGGACCGGGCGGAGGACGCCCTGATCCTGCGCGACCACGCCCGCCGCCTGTTCGCCGAGGCGTGACGACTTCAATAAAAGCGTCATCCCGGCGAAGGCCGGGATCTCGTGCCGGCAAAGGCGCCGTCACTGGTTTCACACCAGCTGCCCGAGCTTCGTCACCTCCATCCGCTTGGCCTTCTCGAAATGGCTGAGCAGGATGGAGAGGAAGGCCGAGGCGGCGGCGCTCTGGCGGGCTGATTTCTTGAACATCACATAGAAGGTGTTCTCGGTCCGGAAATGATCCGGCATCACCTCCAGCAATTCGCCGCTCTCGATCCAGGGATCGGCGAAATGGGGCGGCAGGAAGCCGAGGAAGGCGCCCGAGAGCACGAGAAGGATGCGGCAGTCGATATTGCTGGCCTTGGCGTCCTTGCGAAAACCCGCGACCACGGCGCCGAAGGCGGGGTCCTCGGTCACGCCCGGCATGACCAGCCGGTGTTCCTTCACCTCGTCCGGGGTCAGGCCCGACAGGCCGCGCTGGGCCAGTTCATGGCCCCGGCTGCAATAGAGCCGCAACTCCTCGCGGAACAGCGGGATCATCTCGATCGCCGCGATTTCCCGCGGCACGACCGAAACACCGAGATCCGCCTCGCCCTCGAGGATGCCCTGTTCGACCCCGGCCGGCGTCGCCGACTCCATGGTGATTTCCACCTTGGGATGGCGACGGACGAATTCGGCGATCGCCCGCGTCATCGGTCCGGCCGCGACCGAGACCAGATTATCGACCAGCAAAAGCGAGACCCGGCCGGTCAGGGCCTTGACAGCGGTGGCCACCCGGTCGCGAAATTTCTCGACGTCGTTGAACAGCTGGAGGGCGGCGAGATAGACGATCTGCCCCTCGTCGGTCAGGCGAAAGCCGGCCCGGCCGCGCACGCAGAGTTTCGTGCCCATGCGCTGTTCGAGATGGGCGATGTCGAGGCTGATGGCCGATTTCGATTTGTTCAGGGCGACCTCGGCCGCCGTGAAACCGCCGTTTTCGACCACGGTGCGGAAGACCCGCATGAGGCGCAGATCGCCGTCGGAAATCGCGCCGCGAAAGACCTGCTGGGTCCGCGCGGCCGTGGTGACCTTCTTCAGTTTAGACTCCACTTAACTAAAGGTTTGGTTTTCATCATCGTGCGGTGCAACATAAGTGCATTAAAAAGTGATCATGCCCGGACGACAGGCGGCCAGGCAATAGATGTGGAGAGCGGCATGGATCGAGACCTTCACCGGCAGGATTCCCTTGCGATGGCAAAGGAACTTTACGCTCGCGGCCGGGTGAACCGGCGTGATTTCCTGAGCCTTTGCGCGATTCTGGGCGTTTCCGCGGCCGGCGTTGGCCTCGGCTCGAAGCGCGCGCTGGCGGCGGGCGAGATCACCATTTCCAACTTCGGCGGCGACGCGGTCAAGGCCTATACGGACGCCTGGACCACGCCCTTCGCCGAAGCGACCGGCACCAAGGTGAATATCGATGGCGCCGGGCCGCTGCCGGGCAACATCAAGAAGATGGTCGACGAGAAGAACGTGATCTGGGACGTTTCGGACGGCGACGGCTTCTACGGCCTGCAGCTCGGCCCCGACTATCTGGAGCCGATCGATTACACCGTGGTCGATCCCAAGGGCTATTTCGAGTGGAACAAGTTCCCGCTCTCGGCCGGCAACTACGTCTATTCCTATGTTCTCGCCTATGACAAGACCAAGCTGCCGGAAGCGCCGACGAGCTGGGCCGACTTCTTCGACCTGAAGAAATTCCCCGGCAAGCGCACCCTGTGGAAGTGGTTCATGGGCATGCCGGAAATCTTCATGCTGGCCGCCGGCAAGAAGCCGGAAGAGGTCTATCCGATCGACATGAAGCTCGTCGTCGAGATGGTGAAGTCGCTCGGCGACAACCTCGTGCTGTGGGATTCGGGCGCGTCGAGCCAGCAGCTGTTCCTCGATGGCGAAGTCGTCATGGGCAACATCTGGAACACCCGCTGTTCGGTGCTCGAGCGCGACACCAAAGGTCGCGTGGGCTGGATCTGGAACCAGCAGATCGCCAGCCCGGGCGCCTGGTGCATTCCGAAGGGCGGCAAGCATGTCGCCGAGGCGCAGAAGTTCATCGCCTCGACCCAGGACCCGAAGAAGCAGATCAAGCTGCTGGACGCCATGGGCAACGGCCCGGCCAATCCGGCTGCCCTGCCCTTGCTGACCGAGGAACAGAAGCGCCTCAACCCGACGTCGCATCTCGATGTCGGCATCATCCGCAACGAACAGTGGTATGCCGACAATTACGACACCGAACTGAACACCTGGCTCGATGCCGTTGCTGGCTGATACCCCCCGGCCGGCTGGTTTTCGGGAGGCCCTGCGCGATGCGCGGGGCCGTCTCGACCCGCACTGGTGGCTGGTCGCGCCGATCCTCGTCATCGTCGTCTGCCTCTATCTGCTGCCGCTGGGCAATGTCCTGCTGCTCAGCGTGACCGACCCGAAGCCCGGCATCGACAATTACGAACGGCTGGTGACCGCCAGCGGCCCCGTGAAGGTACTGCTGACGACTTTACGCATCTGCGCGATCACGACGGTCATTTCCATCGTGCTCGGCTTCTGCGTCGCCTTCGCCATGGCCCATGTGCGCGAGACGCATCAGCGCATCCTCGTCGTCGCCGTGCTCGTGCCCTTGTGGATTTCCGTGCTGATCCGCGCCTTTTCCTGGCTCGTGCTGCTGCGCGATCAGGGGCCGGTGAACGACTGGCTGATGCAGTCGGGCGTCATCGAGCAGCCGCTGGCCCTCGTTCGCAACGAACTGGGCGTCATCATCGGCATGGTGCATTACCTGATCCCCTATGCCGTCCTGCCCATTTTCGCGGTGATGCGCGGCATCGACCAGCGCCTGCTCTTCGCCTCGCGCAGCCTCGGCGCCGGACCGGGCACCACCTTCCTCAAGGTCTATCTGCCGCTGACCCTGCCCGGCGTCTTCGCCGCGACGGTCATCGTCTTCGTCTTCGGCCTCGGCTTCTATGTGACGCCCGCCATTCTGGGCGGCGGGCGCGTGGTCATGCTGGCCGAATCCGTCTCGGTCGCCATCCTGCAGACCGTGCGCTGGGGCTTTGGCGCGGCGCAATCGGTCGTCCTTCTCGTCCTCACCCTCGTCCTGATCGGCATCATGGCGAAGACGGTCGGCCTGAAGAAAGGCTTCGGCTGATGACCCGCCGCCTCTCCCCCGGGCTGATCCTCACCGTCACCATCGCCTGGATCGTCATCGGCTTCCTGCTGGCGCCCATGTTCATCTCGGTGCCGCTGTCGCTGACGCCCGAGCGTTTCCTGTCGATGCCGCAGGGCGAGCTTTCGCTGCGCCATTACGAGACCGTCTTCACCAATGACGCCTGGCTGAGCGCGCTGGGCGACAGCGCCATGGTCGGCATCGGCGCCACCCTGATCGCCACCTTCACCGGCGGCGCGGCGGCGATCGGTCTGTGGCAGATCGGCGGCCGGGCCGCGCGTGTCATCGGTGTCCTCGCCCTGATGCCGATGATCGTGCCGCCCATCGTCACCGCCCTTGCCCTGTCGCGGACCTGGGTCACCCTCGGCCTGTTCGACACCGTGTTCGGCGTGATCCTGTCCCATGCCATCCTGGGGATGCCCTTCGTCTTCATGACGGTTTCGGCCGCCCTCGAAGGCCTCGACCCCCGCATCGCCCAGGCGGCGCGCAGCCTGGGCGCCGGGCCGTTCCGCACCGTGCGCGACGTGGTCGTGCCCAATGTGAAGGCGGGCCTCCTCACCGGCGGGCTGTTCGCCTTCGTCATCTCCTGGGACGAGATCATCGTGACACTCTTCGTCTCGTCGCGCAGCGTCTATACCCTGCCGCGCAAGATCTGGTCCGACATCCGCGACAATATCGACCCCGCAGTCGCCGCCGTTTCCACCCTGATGATCGGGGCGACCGTGATCGTCGCCGCCCTCTACCTGCTGCGCGACCTTGCCCGCGCCAAATCCAAGGAAGCATCATGACGGACGAAAGCGCCGGCCAGGATATCCGTCTCTATGGCCTGTCCAAATATTACGGCGATTTCCGCGCCCTCGACGATGTCGACCTTCATGTCGCGCCGGGCGAATTCCTCACCCTGCTCGGCCCCTCGGGCTCGGGGAAAAGCACGCTGCTGATGGCGCTGGCGGGTTTCGTCGACCCCACCCACGGCGATATCTTCGTGGGCGGGACCTCGATCACCGCCCTCGCGCCCGAGAAACGGGATTTCGGCGTGGTGTTCCAGGGCTATGCCCTGTTCCCGCATATGAGCGTCGCCGACAATGTCGCCTATCCGCTGAAGGTGCGGGGGCTGGCCAGGCCCGAGATCGCGACCAAGGTGCGCGATGCCCTCGACCTCGTGCAGCTCGGCCACCTCGCCACCCGCCTGCCCAAGCAGCTCTCGGGCGGGCAGCAGCAGCGCGTGGCGCTGGCCCGCGCCCTCGTCTTCTCGCCCAAGATGCTCCTCCTCGACGAGCCGATGGGCGCCCTCGACAAGAAGCTGCGCCACGACCTCCAGCTGGAACTCCGCCAGCTGCACCGCCGCCTCGGCCGCACCTTCGTCAATGTCACCCACGATCAGGAAGAGGCGATGGCGATGTCCGACCGGATCGCCATCATGCGCGCCGGCAGGATCGAACAGCTCGGCGCCCCCCGCGCGCTCTATGACGCGCCCGAGACCCGCTTCGTCGCCGACTTCCTCGGCAAGAGCAATTTCATCGAAGGCAAGGTGACGGCCATCGACGCCGGCATCGCCACCCTCGACACCGCCGACGGCCCCGTGATCCATGCCTTAGGCGAGCGGCCGGCCGAAATCGGCGACAACCTCCTCCTCGCCCTCCGCCCGCAGAAACTCGTGCTCGGCCCCGGCCCCAACAGCCGCAAGGCGACGGTCGAAGCCGCCATCTTCCTCGGCACCCACGCCGAAGTATCCTTGCGCTGCGCCTCGGGCCAAGCCCTCGGCCTCAATCTCGCGATCGAGAATGCCGAAGCCCTGCCGGCGGAAGGCTCCACCGTCGAGATCGGCTGGGATCCGGCGGCGACGGTCGCGGTGACGCCGGACTGAGGGGAGCGAGGCGCCCTTTCCGGGTCGAGACCCCGGCCTTCGCCGGGGTGACGAAAGGAAAGGCTCCTTTAGTTCTGGAACACCCTATCCAACTCGTCACCCCGGCGAAGGCCGGGGTCTCGCGCAGGATGAAGCACCCGCACCCGCCCAACCCTCAAACGCCCCCCGCCAGCGCCCGGTCGCCCACAAAGGGGTTGCTGCGGCGCTCGTCGCCGAAGGTCGAGACCGGGCCGTGGCCGGGGATGAAGGTGACGTCGGGGCCGAGCGGCCAGAGTTCGCCGGTGATCGAGCGCACCAGTGTCGCGTGGTCGCCGCGCGGGAAATCGGTCCGCCCGATGGAGCCCTTGAACAGCACGTCGCCGACGATGGCGAGCTTGGTGGGGGCGTGGAAGAAGACGATGTGGCCGGGGGTATGGCCCGGGCAGTGGCGCACCTCCAGCACTTCATCGCCCACGGTGACCGTCTCGCCGCCGGTGAGCCAGCGCGTCGGCTCGAAGGCATCGTAGAGCGGGAAGCCATAGGCCTGGCCCTGCTGGCGAAGGGTATGGATGAGGAATTCATCCTCGCGGTGAGGGCCTTCGATGGGCACGCCGGCGGACGCGGCGAGTTCGCCCGCGGCCGAGGCATGGTCGAGGTGGCCGTGGGTGAGCAGCACCTTTTCCAGCGTGATGCCGACCTGTTCGATGGCGCCCCGGATCTTGTCGAGGTCGCCGCCCGGATCGACGGCCGCGCCCTTCATGGTCTTGTCGCACCAGACGAGGCTGCAATTCTGCGCGAAGGGGGTGACGGGGATAATGCCGACCTTGAGCATGGCGATCTCGACCAAATGCGTGGCGGATTTCCCGCCGCAGGAACCACGAAGACTGTAAGATACATAAGGGTAGTCGGACGTGCTTGTGAAGGTGATGCCTGGACATGGAACGCATTCGCCGCAATATCGTCGCCGGCCTTCTGGCCTGCCTTCCGCTGATGCTGACGGTCTGGGTCGTCGGCTTCGTCTTCGACTTCCTGGTCGCCGCCGGGCGGCCCTTCGTCCTCGGCCTTTCGGGCGCGCTGGCGCCGCAATTGCCCGATGTCGCCGCCCTGTTGCAGCAGGGCTGGTTCCAGAGCGCGCTGGCCGCCGTCGTCACCCTGATCGCGCTTTACCTGCTGGGCGCGCTGACCACCGCCATGATCGGCGCCCGCCTGTGGCATCTGTTCGACCGGCTGATGGCGCGCATCCCCTTCGTCGAGGCGGTCTACGGCGCCGTGCGCAAGCTGATCTCGTCGCTGCAGAGCACGCCGGCCGGCCAGCAGCGGGTGGTGCTGGTGGAATTCCCAAGTCCCGACATGAAAACCCTCGGCTTCGTCACCAAGATCTTCACGGCGAGCGACACCGGCCAGGAAATCGCCGCCGTCTATGTCCCGACCGCGCCCAACCCCACCTCCGGCTATATGGAGCTGGTGCCGGTCGAGCGGCTGGTCTGGCTGGACTGGACCGGGAACGAGGCGATGCAGTTCATCCTGTCGGGCGGCACCGCCGCGCCCGATCACATCACCTACGGCAGATCTTGACCTGGCGGGGGTGCTCCCCGATCCTCGGCCCAACCATAAGAAAGCCGGGGAGAGATCATGGAAAACGCCATCCGCATCGCAACCTATGACGATGTCCTGCAGGTGGAACGCCTGCCGGTGCGCGAGAGGATGCGCGGGATCGAGGACACCTACGCGGTGCTGCGCCATGCCGCCGGGGCTTACGGCGACAAGCACGCCCTGCGGTTCCTGCTGATCGGCGATCCCGCGCTGCCCAGCGTCGATGTGACCTATCGCGAACTCTTCGCCGAGGTGACGCGGGCCGCCAATGCCTTCCATGCCCTGGGCGTCGGCCCGGGTGACGCGGTCGGCATCCTGCTGCCCAACCTGCTCGAGACCCATTACGCCCTGTGGGGCGGGGAGGCGGCCGGCATCGCCAGCCCTGTGAATCCGCTGCTGGAGCCCGGCAAGATCGCCGATATATTGACCGCGGCGGGCGCCCGCGTGCTCATCACCCTCGCCCCCTTCCCGCAGAGCGATCTGTGGGACAAGGCGGTCGCCGTGATCGAGCAGGCGAGCGGTATCGAACATGTGCTGCGTGTCGACCTGTCGCCCTATGTGCCCGACGCGATGCGCGCGATGCTGCCCATGCTGATGCCGGCGGATACGCCGATCGCGCGCGGCGGCGTCACCATCCATGATTTCGACGCGCTGAGGGCGGCCCAGCCGGGCGACCGCCTGCTCTCCGGCCGGGTGATCGGGGGCGGCGAGATCGCCTCCTATTTCCACACCGGCGGCACCACGGGCACGCCGAAACTGGCGCGCCACACCCATTTCAACGAAGCCTTCGAGGCCATGCTGCTCGGCTCGATCATGGGCACCGACGAGGAGGATGTGATCCTCTGCGGCCTGCCGCTGTTCCATGTGAACGGCACCATGGTCACGGGTCTCGCCCCGTTCCATGCCGGCGGCACGGTGGTGATCCTGACGCCCCAGGGCTATCGCGGCCAGGGCGTCGTCGCCAATTTCTGGGCGCTGGTCGAACGCTTCAAGGGCAATTCCTTCTCGGGCGTGCCCACCCTCTATGCCGCTTTGCTGGACGTGCCGATCGGCAACCACGATGTTTCATCGCTGAAGACGGCGATCTGCGGCGCGGCACCCATGCCCGCCGACCTGATCCGCCGCTTCGAGGCCGCGACGGGTGTGAAGATCCTCGAAGGTTACGGCATGACCGAGGGCACCTGCGCCAGTTCGACCAACCCGCGCTATGGCGAGCGGCGCGCGGGCTCGATCGGTTTCCGCCTGCCTTATGTCGAGCTGCAGCCGATGAAGATCGACGGCAGCGGCCGGCCGGTCGGCCCCTGCGCCGTGGGCGAGGTCGGCGCCCTGTTCATGAAGGGGCCGCAGCTTTTCGCCGGCTATGTCGGCAAGCCGGCGCCGGACGGCTGGTTCGACACCGGCGACCTCGCCCGTTACGACGAGGATCATTACCTGTGGCTGGTCGGCCGCTCCAAGGACCTGATCATTCGAGGCGGCCATAATATCGATCCGCAGATGGTCGAGGATGCGCTGGTCTCCCACCCCGCCGTCGCGCTGGCGGCGGTGATCGGCCAGCCCGATGCCTATGCCGGCGAACTGCCCGCCGCCTATGTCTCGCTGCGCCCGGGCGCCAGCGCGACACCTGAGGAGTTGCTGGCCCATGCCCGCGCCCATGTGCCGGAGCGGGCGGCGGTGCCCGTGCATCTCGAGATCCTGGCCGAACTGCCGGTGACGGCGGTCGGCAAGATCCACAAGCCGCCGCTGCGCCTCGAGGCGATCCGCCGGGTGCTGGAAGCGGCCCTGGCCGCCGCCGGCCTCAGGGCGGGGGTCGAGACCTTCGACGATCCCACGCGAGGCCTGACCGCGCGCGTGACTCCGGCGCCGGGCGTCGATCGGGAAGCCGTCCGGCGCGTGGCTTCCGGCTTCGCGCTTGCGGTCGAAATGGGTGGAACCGACAGCGGCGGGTGAGAAACGACTCGCTTCTGGACGAGCCCGCCCGTAGCTTGCGCACTGCAACATGAACAGGAGGGCTCGACCATGTCCGCTAGCGACACAGACGACCAATCGCCCGCCTTCGAATATCACGTCGTGGCGACAGGCTCATCGGCCCAGATCATCGCCTTTCCGCGCAAGCCAAGGGATTCCGTGACGGTTCCCGCCGTTGACGCGGCCGTCACGGCCGACAGCACGGCCGCCAGCACGGCGAACGACGAGGCCTGATTCGCCGGGCTTAAGGCGCCGGGTGATCCTCGGCGCCCGCGCGGCGGTGTGGCCCGCCACCGGTCACATCCGCCAGCAGGCCGCGCCCCTCGGGCCAGACGCCATGGCCCGACACGACATTGATATGCCCCACCGCGCCGGCATCGACCAGGCGCGCGCCCCAATCCGCCGCGAGACCCGCCGCCACGGCGAAATCCATGTGCGGATCGCTTCGGCTGGCGACGAGCACGGCCGGAAACGGCAGGGCGACCCGGGGCAGCGGCGCGAAATCGCCCAGCCGGTCCGGCGTATGGCGCCGCGAGTCGACATCGGCCGGGGCGACCAGCAGGGCGCCGCCGATATCGAGATCGGGCCGCGCGGCGGCGACATGGGCCACCAGGATACAGCCGAGACTATGGGCGATCAGCACGACGCCCGGCCGCTGCTCGATCGCCTCGATCGCCAGATACAGCCAGCGGGACAGTCGCGGAGCGTCCCAATCCGGCAATTCCAGCCGCTCGCAGCCGAGCTCCGCCTGCCACAGGCTCTGCCAGTGTTCCGGCCCCGAATTACCGAGGCCCGGCAGGATCAGATAGGGCGAAGCGACCATCACAACTCTCCCTGAAGCGCAAGGGCAAGGCCACGGCGGGCACCGACGACGGTCAGCCAGGCGGCGATGCGAACGGCGACCTGTTCGGCATGGGCCGAGACCTGGGGCAGGCCCATCAATTCGCCAAAGGTCGCCCGGGCGAGCGGCCCCGCCACCAGCAGGGTGTCGATCGCCCGGCCATCGGCGGCGATGGCGCGGCTGCTGCGGTCGGTCGCAAGGCCAAGACCAAGGGCATCCGGCTTCACCAGCCCGCTGGCGGCGAGGCTGGCCAGCACCGGATTGCCGGCGACGATACCGCCATGGGCGGGGCCGGTGGCCAGCACCAGGGCATCGGTTTCGATCGTCTCGTCCCGGCCGAAGCGGACGCGGATGCCCCCCGCC
>NZ_JBAQRT010000266.1:0-3791 GCF_049306435.1 Zavarzinia sp. | reverse complement strand
GTTTCCGCCCGCCTCGTCGGCCCCTGGCCGCGCAGACCGCCGCCGATCTTGACCGTGCCGCCGCCCTTCGTGCCCGTGGCATCGATCCGGGTGCTGCCGGCAAGCGCGACATCGCGCCCCGTGATCTCGACCGTGCCACCCTTGGTGCCCGAGGCGCCGATGGTGCCCGAGACGTGGGTGGTGCCGTCGCCGCCCGACAGGATGACGGTGCCGCCCTCGGTCGAGACGCTGCCGACCTCGATCACGCCGGTCATGTCGATCGCCCGATCGACCACGGCCGAGGCTTGCTGGGCGTTCAGGATGACGGTGCCGCCGGCTGCCGCGATGGTGCCGCCATTGGCGACCTGGGGCGTTCCGCCCGTACGGTCCACCGTCTGCCCGGTGTCGAAGGAAATCAGCCCGTCGCCCGCCAGGTCGACGGTGAAGGTCTCGGCGCTGCCGAGGGCGACGGTGCCGAGCCGGGCCGCGATCACGCCGTTGTTGGCGACGCTGGGGCCGACGAGCGCGGCGATGCCCTGATCGGCCACGGTGATGCGGCCTTCGTTGACGATGCGGGCATCCGGATTGTCGGTCGGCCGGTCGAAGCGGTTGCTGCCCGCCATGAAGGCGTCATTGTCGATGTCGCTGGTGGTGGCGACCAGGCCACCGACATCGACCTGCGCCCCGGCCCCGAACAGGACGCCGTTGCGGTTGATCAGGAAGACGTTGCCATTGGCGGTCAGCTTGCCGTCGATGGTCGAGGCATTGTCGCCGGTGACCCGGTTCAGGGTGACCGAATTTCGCCCCGGCTGCTCGAAGGTGGTGGATTCCCCGCCGCCGATCGAGAAATCCTGCCAGTCGATGACGGCGCGGTTCGTGGTCTGGCGCACCGTGACGGAACCCGGGGCACTGTCGATGACCGCGCCGCCGCCGACGACGGTGCCGCCACTCGGATTGGCGCGAACAGGGGCGAGCGGCGCCCCGAAGAGCACGATGCCGATCGCGGTCGAGGCGAGCAGGGCCATGCGGCGGGAGGGCAGCAAGAATGTGAAGGTCATGATGTCGTCCCCCTCTCAGAAGCTGCCGGACAGGCGCAGGAAGACACCCGGGTTGCGGCTGTCGTCGCCGCTGCGGTCGCCGCGGTCGCGGGTCAGGGGCTTGGCCACTTCGATCTCGCCCTGGATGGCGTCGGCGATATAGAGACGAATGCCGGCCCCGGCCGAGGTCAGGCCGGCGCTGTCGCTCCCTCTCCGCGTCACATCCCAGACCTTGCCGGCGTCGTAGAAGCCGTAAAGCTGATAGGGCAGGTGGAAACGGCCGGATTCGTCGCTGTGATCGATGGTGCCGTTCAGCTGCACTTCGGCGCTGCCGGCCAGGGCGCGGTCGCCGCTGATCTCGCCGGGGGCGTAGCCTCGGCCGAGGCGATAGCCGCCGAGGCGGAATTCCTCGTCCGCCAGCAGGGCGCCCGGGGCATATTGCGCCGAAGCCTCGACGAACAGATTGACCGAGCCGAAATCGCCGGAGAACAGCCCCTGCAGGCGCGAAACTTCCAGCGTTACCTTGTCGAAAGTGCCGTCGGCATCCCCGCGCGAGGGATGGGGATCGTCGGCGGTCGAGGCGCCCAATGCGTCGAGGCCGACATGAAGGCCGGCGCTGGCGCGGGTCACGCCCTCCAGCTCGTCATGATATTCGCCTTCGGTGATCAGGCGCAGCACGCGCAGATGATCGCTGGTGTTGGTCACGCCCAGGATTTCGTCATCCTCGTCCAGCCAGTCGAAGGCGGCGCGGGTGGACAGCGAGAATTGCCGGCTGCGGATCACCGGATAGTCCAGCGACAGGCCGAAGCGGCTGGCCGCGGTTTCGATGTCGAGGATCTCGAGCGCCTCGCCCGGGCGCCCGGGGGCATAGCCGGCATAGGCGTGAAGGCGCAGGCCATCGCTGCCCAGGGCGAACTCGCCCGAGACCTGGGCCAGCCGCTGGCGGTCGCTGAAAACCGACGAGAACAGGGTCAGGTCCAGCCGCTCGCCAAGGCCGGTCAGGCTGTTGATGCCGGCCGAGGCGGTGGCGCTCCACGGCCCGAGCATCTTGGAGCTGCGGTTGTCGGTCGCGACGAAACCGTCGATCGCCTTGTGGTTCACCTCGATGGTCAACTGGCTGGCGCCCCGCTCGCCGGCGACGGGGCTCAGCACGCCGCGCGCGCTGATGCCCGGCAGGTCGTTGATCAGCAGCAGTTGCCGCTCGACGGTGGCGAGACGGGCCGGGCCGGCGTTGTCCTCGATCCGCGCCGCCATGGCCTTGACGAGTTCGAGCGCGCCGCCGGCATCGCCGGCGACGGCCACGGACCGGATATAGCCCTCGACGACCAGCAGCCGGACCGCGCCGCCGTCGATGCGCTGGGCCGGCACGACGACGCGGGTGAGGAAATAGCCATCCCGGCGATAGGAAGATTCGATCGCGGCGGCGATGGCGAAAATGTCGGACAGAGACACCGTGGTGCCGATTCTGTCGCCGTAGAAGCCGGCCAGCGTTTCCGCGTCATAGACGGTATTGCCCTCGACGGTCAGGGCGGTCAGCGTCAGGGTCACGGTCTCGGCGCCCGCGGGCGGCTGGCTGGCCGGGCTGGTGACGAGGTCGAGCCCCGGCGCCTCGGTGCCGGCGGGTGGTGTCAGGGCTTCCGGGGCGACCGATGGCCGCGCCCCCGAAGGCAGTTGCTGCGCCGAGGCGGTCCCCGCGACCGTGATGACAAGGCAAAACCAGGCGACAGGGCTCAAGGCCCGACGAATGGCAGAGCCGGTGGCGAACCGGTCTGGTCCTATCATTGAAAAATCCCCCCCTTGGCCGCCCGCCGGACGTCCCGCGCGAGGCGCGACGCCAGACCAGCGGTCAGGACACCCTAATACCAACCGAATATCACCCCCCGGGGTGGCAGCAGATTTCAGTGGAATAACCGCAGGGCGTCAAGGGCGGAGCTAGAAAGCGGGCCTGCCGTGCATCGCCGCGTCGAGACGCTGCTTCAGTTCGGCAAGGGCGATGTCGTCGACGCCAAGGGCATCGGCGCCGAAAACCTCGGGATCCTCGCTGAAACCGAGATAGGCCTGAACCTCGTTGATCACCAGCGCGGGATTGCCGATGTCGTAACCCGCCCGATCCAGAAAACGTAGGAACAGCCCGCGCTGGTAGCCATTGAGGCCGCGGTGCCAGAAACCGTCGCAGGCCGCGCGGTAGAAGAGGTGGGTGAAGAACTCGCCATGGGCCAGTTCGTGGCGCAGGATTTCCCGGCGCAGGGCGATATCCGCGTCCGTGGGGCCGCCGGTGGCGGCAAGGCTGATCAGGGCCTGATCCGGGCGCTGCGCGACGAAGCCCGCCTCCGTCACGCGCAACACCCGGCTGCGCAGCAGGATGTCCAGCAGGCGCCGCTCCTCGGCGGAAAGGCCGCCCCCGCGCGCCAGATTGAAGAAGCGGGCGAGGGTGGCCGCATCATAATCGTGGCCGAGATAGAACTGGTCGTAGGATTGGCCGGCATCGGCGATCAGGCGGCGTATCTCGGCATCGTTCGGCACCTGGTCCCGTGGCGCCCCCTTCATTTCGGCGAGAACGGCGATCCGGTTCAGGGTCCGGGCCTGGGCGGCCAGATCGGGAAAATCGAGGATGAGCACCCGGGGGTTGTGGGCCGGCCGATAGAGCGCGAGGTGGCGCGGGATGCGGCGGGCGATGTCGTCGGCTTTGGCGACCACGAGGCCGGGCAGGTCGGGGGATGGTGCTACGGCCGCCCGCGTCGCGGGGCTGGCGGCCGGCGACACCTCGCCATGGCC
>NZ_JBAQRT010000265.1:0-3102 GCF_049306435.1 Zavarzinia sp. | reverse complement strand
GTGCATCCGCTTCGGCGGGCGCGGGCCTTCCTCGGCGATGGGGCCGGCCCCGGCGGGCTCGATCCTGATCTTGGGATCGTCGCTTTTCCGCACCGCGTCGGCGAAGGCCTGGGCCGCCGCGGGCGCGATCTCGAATTTCGTGTCGCGGTCGAAGATGCGGATCGAGCCGATGTCCTGCTTGGTCACCTTGCCCAGGCGGCAGATGATCGGCAGCAGCCAGCGCGGATCGGCATTGTTGCGCCGGCCGACATTCAGCTGGAACCACACGCCTTCGCCGCCGGCTTCGCGGCCACCGGCAAGGCGCGGGCCGCGCGGCGGCGGGGCCGCGGTCTCGTCGGAAATTTCCTCGGGCGCGGGCAGATTGGCGCGGCGCATCTTCAGGAAGGCGGCGGCGATCTTCTCGGCCGAATGGGTTTCCAGCAGGCTGCGGGCGAGGGCGATATCCTCCTCGCCGGGCTCTTCGGCCAGCAGGGGATCGGCCAGCAGGCGCTCGTGGTCGAGCTTGAGGATTTCATCGGCGGTCGGGGCGCCCGACCAGATGATGTTCAGCCGCGTGCCCATCAGCAGCTGCTCGGCCCGGCGCCGACGGTGATGCGGCACCAGGATGACGCAGGTGCCCTTGCGCCCGGCCCGGCCGGTCCGGCCCGAACGGTGCAGCAGGGTTTCCCGGTTGTTCGGCAATTCGGCATGGATGACGAGGCCGAGGTCCGGCACGTCGATGCCGCGGGCGGCGACGTCGGTCGCGACGCAGACACGGGCCCTGCCGTCGCGCACGGCCTGCAGTGCATGGCTGCGCTCGTTCTGGCTCAGTTCGCCCGACAGGGCGACGACGGCGAAGCCCCGCTCCTGCAGGCTGGCATGAAGGTGGCGGACGGATTCGCGGGTGGTGCAGAAGATCATCGTCGCCCGCGCCTCGAAATAGCGCAGGACATTGACGACCGCGTGCTCGAGTTCGTTGGGCGCGACGCGGACGGCGCGGTAATCGATGTCGCCATGGGCTTCGCCCTTGGCCGTCGCCTCGATGCGCAGCGCGTTCTTCTGGTAGCTGGTGGCCAGGGTGGCGATTTCGGGCGCGATGGTGGCCGAGAACAGCAGGGTGCGGCGGCTGGTCGGCGTCGTGTCGAGGATGAACTCCAGATCCTCGCGGAAACCGAGGTCCAGCATCTCGTCCGCTTCGTCGAGGACGACGGCGCGCAGCTCGGTGGTGTTCAGGCGGCCGCGCTCCAGATGGTCGCGCAGCCGGCCGGGCGTGCCGACGACGATATGGCCGCCGTCGTGAAGGGCGCGGGCCTCGCGCCGGACATCCATGCCGCCGACGCAGGAAATGACCTTGGCGCCGGCCGGGCCGTAAAGCCAGGTCAGCTCGGCATGGACCTGCATCGCGAGTTCGCGGGTCGGCGCGACGACGAGGGCGAGCGGCGCATAGCGGGGCGCCAGCCGCTCTTCCCCGGCGAACAGGGTGGCGGCGATGGCGAGGCCATAGGCGACGGTCTTGCCGGAGCCGGTCTGGGCCGAGACCAGAAGGTCGCGTCCTTCGGCGTCGGGCTGAAGCACGGCGGTCTGCACCGCCGTCGGTTCAGCGTAATCGCGGGCTTCGAGGGCGCCATTGAGGTGGGCATTGACGAAAGGAAAGGGCATGGAGTCTCGATCGGACCGATATGTGACGTGAGGGGGTGGGCCGCCTCGCTAACGTCAAGGGATCGGCGCACGATTGCGCCCCGGGGGCGCTGCATGGCCCTTTCCATACATGATTGTCCCTTCAATTGCCATGCTGCACCGCGCATGGCCGTCTCTTGTCAACGCGCGGGTGCCTTTTCCGCCACAGGCGGGGTTTCGAGACAGCCGAGGCTCCGCAAAGCCTCGCGGAGCGCGACGGGGGCCGGCGTATGCGGCTCCGCCCCGAGGAAAGTGGTCAAACGACGATTATCGAGCCGCAGGGGCACCTGCCACAGGTAGCGAAGTTCCGCCATTTCGCGGAACAGCGGCACGAAGGGCGCCGCCAGCCGCAGCAGGCCCCACGGAAAGCGGGCAAGGCGAAGATCGTCCCGCCCGGTGGCGGCGCGGAAGGCGGCGAGGACGTCGCCCTCGTTCGCGAACCAGTGGCCGTCCATGTGGAAGCGGGCGAAGCGTGGCAGCTCGGCCTCCCGCGCCAGCAGGCGGGCAATGGTCTCGGCGACGTCGGGGAGATAGGCGAAGGCGTGGCCGACGCCCGTCCGCCCGGGCCAGACGATCCGCGTGACCGGGCGCCCGGGCTTCACCATGGCCTGACCGAACCAGCTGTTGCCGGCCGGCCCGCCGAAGAAATCGCCGCAGCGCAGGATCAGCACCGGCAGGCCCGAATTTTCCAGCGCGCGCTCCAGCGCGACGCGGATCGCGCCTTTCTTCGTGTCGGCCACCTGCGGGGCGTCTTCATCGGCGAGGGCGGGCGGATGACTGCCGAAATTATAGACCGTGCCGGGCAGCACGATGCGCGCGCCGGATGTCTTCGCGGCGGCGATGGTCGACTGCAGCATGGGCAGCACGGTGGTTTCCCAGTTGCGATAGCCGGGCGGGTTCACGGCATGGACGATGACATCGACCCCGTCCGCCGCCGCGATCACATCCGCCGGCACCAGGGCATCGCCCCGCCGCCCGTCGATGCCCGAGGCGGCGGTGAGCTTCGCCGGGTCGCGATAGAGCGCGCGGATGGTCCAGCCGTGGCGGCGCAGCGCCGAGGCGGTGGCGCCGCCCACGCCGCCGGTGATGCCGAGGATGAGGGCGGTCTTGCCGTTGCCGGTCATGATGCTTGTCCTGTCGTCGGTTGCGATGACGACAGAATGGGCCGGCCCTCCATTATCGGAAATTGCGGTAATTCGTGGCTCTGCTATAAATAAATTTATGACCGAGCCGGATTGGGACCTTTACCGCAGCCTGCTGGCCGTGCTCGACCGGGGCAGCCTGTCGGCGGCCGCGCGGTTGCTCGGCCTGTCGCAGCCGACTCTCGGCCATCACATCGCGGCGCTGGAGACGGCGCTGGGCGCGCCCCTGTTCACCCGCTCGCCGAAAGGACTGGTGCCGACCGAGACGGCGCTGGCGCTGCGGCCCCATGCGGAAGCCATGGCC
>NZ_JBAQRT010000264.1:0-5887 GCF_049306435.1 Zavarzinia sp. | reverse complement strand
GGCGGGGGTGATCGCGGGGATCGGCGCCTGCGCCTGCGTGCTGGCGACGGGGGGCGGCGTCGCCCTCGCCCTCGCGCTGTCGTCGCCCGATTATGTGCCCTCGGCGAAGGTGCTGCTCGTCACCTATCTGCCGCTGATGGCGGCGGAAGGCCTGATCACCGGCTTTGCCGTCAGCTTCCTGAAGCGGGTGAAGCCGGACGCGCTGGCGGGGGCAAGCCCGTGATCCGCCGCCTCATCCTCGCCCTTCTGGTGCTGGCCGCGACCGCGAGCCCGGCGGCGGCGCATCGCCTGAAACTCTTCGCGACCATCGAGGATGGCCGGATCGCCGGCTATGCCTTCTTCATCGGAGGCGGCCGGCCGGAAGGCGCCGCCATCATCATCCGGGGCGCCGACGGCCAGGAGTTGTACCGGGGCGCGACCGACGCCGAGGGCCGCTTCGCCTGGACGCCGCCTGCCGCCGGAACCTTCGTCGTTACCGCCGATTCCCGGGACGGCCATGTCGCCGAGGTCCGGCTGGGGGCCGAGCGTTTCACGCCGCCCCCCTCCCCCGCCCCGGACCAGGCCGCCATGCCCGCCACCGACACGGCGGCGATCGAGGCCGCGGTCGACCGCGCGGTGGCCCGCCAGATCCGCCCCCTGCTGGAAGCCTATGACGAAGCGGAGGGGCGCCTGCGCTTCAACGACATCATGGGCGGCATCGGCATGATCATCGGCCTTGCCGGGGCCGCGCTCTGGGCCACGTCCCGCCGCCGCAAGGGCGCGGACTCGTGAACGGGATCGCCCCCCGCGCCCGCCTGCTCTCGGCCTTCATCCTGATCCTTGCCGTCGTCTCGCTGCGGGATATCACCGTGCAGGGCGCGGCACTTGGCCTCGCGCTGATCCTCGCGCTCGTGTCGGGTCAGGCGGTGAAGCCGCTGCTCCACCGCCTCGCCCATGTCGAGGGTTTCATGGCGCTGCTGCTCCTGATGCTGCCCTTCACCGTGCCGGGGCCGCCGCTGGCCAGCCTCGGGCCGCTGACCGTCAGCGCGGAGGGACTGCTGCGCGCCCTCGGCATCGCACTCAAGGTGAATGCGGCGGTGCTGCTCGGCTTCGCCCTGCTCGGGGCGGTCGAGCCGCTGCGCCTCGGCCATGCCGCGCGGCGCCTGGGCGTGCCGGTCCGGCTGGTGCAGCTGTTCCTGTTCACCACCCGTTACATCGAGTTGTTCCGCGACGAGATCCACCGCCGGCGCGAGGCGATGCGGGCGCGGGCCTTCGTCCGGCGAAGCTCGCTGCACAGTTTCCGCAGTTACGGCAATCTGGCCGGCATGGTGCTGGTCCGCGCCCTCGAGAAGGCGCAGCGGGTCGAGGAAGCCATGCGCTGCCGCGCCTTCGACGGCCGTCTGCCCGCCATCGGCATCGACGACCGGGGCCGGGGCGAGATCGCCGGACCCGGCCTCGCGCTGCTCGCGGGTGCCGCCCTCGTCCTGATGGATCGCATGCCATGACCGCGCTCATCACCCTCGACGCCATCACCGTCTCGCGCGGGGAGAAGCGCGTGCTCGACGGCGCCAGCCTGACCCTGCACAAGGGCGAGCGCCTCGCCCTTGTCGGCCCCAATGGCGCCGGCAAGACCACCTTGCTGCGCAGCCTGATCGGGCTCGAGACCGTGGACCGGGGGACATTGACCGCTTTTGGCGTGCAGCCCCGGGGAGAGAAGGATTTCCGCTCCGTCCGCGCCCGCGCCGGCTACCTGTTCCAGGACGCGGACGACCAGTTGTTCTGTCCGACGGTGATCGACGATGTCGCCTTCGGGCCGCTGAACCTCGGCCTGTCGCCCCGGGCGGCGGCGGAAAAGGCGCGCGAGACATTGGCGCAGCTGCATCTGTCCCACCTCTGCGACCGCATCACCCACCGCCTGTCCGGCGGGGAGAAGCGGCTGATCGCCCTCGCCGGAGTCCTGGCCATGGAGCCCGAGGTCCTGCTGCTCGACGAGCCGACCAATGCCCTCGACGACGGGCATTACCGCCGCCTGCTGGAGATCCTGACCGACCTGCCGGTCGCCATGATCATCGTCTCCCACGACCGGCTGTTCCTGCACCGTCTGGCGACGCGGGTGGTTGCCTTGCGCGAGGGAAAGCTGCTGCCCGCCGCCTTCCACAGCCACCCCCATACCCACGACCACCTGCACATCCATGTCGAGGGCGATAGCGCCCACCGGCATTGACGGGCGGGGCCGGTCAGCAGATGCGGGGCAATTGTTCGCCCACCAGCATGTCGACGATGCGCCGGCCGCCGAAGATCGTGTTCATGGTCACGCGCCCCGCTTCCCCCGTCGCCACCCGGCCGATGGCGCAGGCGTCCCGGCCGAGGGGATGGGCGCGCAGCGCGGCGAGCGCCGCCGCCGCATCCTCGGGCGCGACGGCGATGACGATCTTGCCTTCGTTCGCGAGATAGAGCGGGTCGAGACCGAGGATTTCGCAGAAGCCCCGCACGCCTTCGTCGATCGGCGTCGCCGTCTCGTCGATCTCGATCGCGGCGCGGGAAGCGGCGGCCAATTCGTTGAGGACGGTCGCGATGCCGCCCCGCGTCGCGTCGCGCATGAAACGCACCCCCGGCACCGCCGCCAGCAGCTCGCCGATCAGGCCCGACAGCGCCGCGCAATCGCTTCGCACCGGGCTTTCCAGCGCCATGTCGCCCCTCGCGCAGAGGATCGCCGCGCCATGATCGCCCAGCCGGCCGTTGACCAGGATGATATCGCCCGGCCGCGCCCGGTCGGCGCCGATCTCCAGCCCCTGGCGGATGACGCCGATGCCGGTCGTCGTGATGAAGATCTTGTCGCAGGCGCCGCGCGGCACCACCTTGGTATCGCCGGTGACGATGGTAACGCCAGCCGCCCGCGCGGTTTCGGCCATCGAGCGGGCGATGACGCGCAGGGTCTCGACCGCCATGCCTTCCTCGATCACGACGGCGCAGGACAGATGCAGGGGCACCGCCCCGCCGACCGCGAGATCGTTCACCGTGCCGCAGATGGCGAGCTTGCCGATGTCGCCGCCCGGGAAGAACAGCGGATCGACGACATAGCCGTCCGTCGTGAAGGCCAGGCGGTCGCCATGACGGGCCAGCATGGCGAGATCGAGCCGGGCCTGATCCTCGAGCGGGGCGAGCAGGTCGTTGTCGAAGGCCGAGATGAAGACATCGTCGATCAGATCCTTCATCGCCTTGCCGCCGCCGCCATGGGCCAGGGTGACATGGGAGACCATCAGCCGGCCGAGGTCGCGGGGCTTCAGGCGGGTAACGCTGCCCATCACGCCGCTCCCTGCTGGCGCTTCACGCCGCCATATTGGTAATGGGCGGCGCAGGCCCCTTCCGACGAGACCATGAGCGCGCCGAGCGGGGTTTCCGGATTGCAGGACGTGCCGAACATCCGGCACTGCCAGGGTTTGATGGCGCCCTTCAGCACCTCGCCGCACTGGCAGGACGCGGGATCGGCGATGGTGACATTGGGGATGGCGAAACGCTTTTCCGCGTCGAAACGGGCATAGGCCTCGCGCAGGCGCACGCCCGAATGGTCGATGGAGCCGAGGCCCCGCCATTCGAAGAATTCCCGCAGCTCGTACACCCGCTCCACCGCGGCGAGGGCCGGGGCATTGCCGGCCTCGGAAACGATGCGGGCATATTGGTTCTCGACCTCGGCCCGGCCGTCGCGGATCTGCTTCAGCACCATCCAGATCGACTGCAGGATATCCAGCGGCTCGAACCCCGCGACCACGAAGGGCCGGCCATAATGCCGGGCGATGAAATGATAGGGCGCCGTGCCCGTGACCATGGAAACATGCCCCGGCCCCAGGAACCCGTCGAGTTGCAGGTCCGGGCTGTCGAGGATCGCCTTCATCGTCGGCACGATGGTGATGTGGTTGCAGAACAGGGTGAAGTTGCGGATGCCTTCGGCTTCGGCCTGAAGGATGGTCAGCGCGGTCGAGGGCATGGTGGTCTCGAAGCCGAGGCCGAAGAACACCACCTCGCGCTCGGGGTTCTTGCGGGCGAGGGCGAGGGCATCCATGGGCGAATAGACCATGCGGACGTCGGCGCCCCCGGCCTTGGCCTGCATCAGGCTCTTTCTCGACCCCGGCACGCGCATGGCGTCGCCGAAAGTGGTGAAGATCACTTCCGGCCGCTCGGCGATGGCGACACCATCGTCGACCCGGCCCATGGGCAGCACGCAGACCGGGCAACCGGGGCCGTGGATCAGTTCGATTTCCTTCGGCAACATGCCTTCGAGGCCATAGCGGAAGATCGAATGCGTGTGGCCGCCGCAGACTTCCATGATGTTGATCGGTCGCTCGCGGGCGATATCGATCTGCGAGACGACCAGGGCGATCTCGCGGATCAGGGCCTCGGCCTTTTCCCGGTCGCGGAATTCGTCGACATATTTCATCGCGTCGTCCCTCAGATCGCCGTGCGGCGCATGGCGTCGATTTCGTCCTGGGCCTCGCCGAGTTCGGCGAGGATGCGCAGCGTCGCCGCCGCCTGTTCCTCGTCGATCCGGCTCATGGCGAAGCCGACATGCACCAGCACCCAGTCGCCGACGCAAGACTGAGGCGGATGATCGTCATCGACGATGCAGGCGATATTGATCTGCCGGCGCACGCCGCCGACATCGACGGTGGCCAGCCGCAGCGCGGGATCGTCGATCGAGACGATGCGGCCGGGAATGCCTAGGCACATGGGCCTGCTCCTGAGGTTGTCGCCAGGGCGATCAAGGCCTGGCCGAGGGCGATGCCACCGTCATTGGCGGGCACCAGCTTGTGGGAAAGCACGCGAAAGCCGGCGGCGGACAGGCCGCGCGCCGTCTCGTTGAACAGGATTTCGTTCTGGAAGCAGCCGCCGGACAGGGCGACCGTATCGAACAGCGCCGCCCCCTCGCCCCGCAGGCGCCGCGCCATGCCGACCAGCGCCCGGGCCAGCCCGAGGTGGAACCGCGCCGAGATCACGGCCGCCGGCACGCCTCGCGCCAGATCGCCGAGCAACGCCCGCCACAGGGGCGACGGATCGAGGCAGGCCGGGCCGTCCACCGGCGCCGAGACGGCGAAGGGATAGGCTTCTTCCGTCGCCAGGGTGCGGCGATCGACGATCGCCTCCAGCATCATGGCCGCCTGACCCTCGTAGGATTGACGTTCGCGGCAGATGTCGAGGGCGGCGGCGACCGCGTCGAACAGGCGCCCGATCGACGAGGCGCGGGGCGCGAAGCGGCCGTCCCGGATCATGGCGTCGAGGGTGGCCCGGGGTTTCTCCGCCAGCGCATGGGCCAGGGGCAGGTCGCCGAAACCGGCCGCGAATTCCTTCCAGCCCAGCGCCGCCATCAGTTGCGCATGGAGATTGCGCCAGGGCTCCCGCGCGGCCATGGCGCCGCCGGGCATGGCCACCGGCTTCAGATGGCCGAGGCGGCGGAAGCCGCGATAATCCGCCAGCAGGAATTCCCCGCCCCACAGGGTGCCGTCATCGCCGAGGCCCAGCCCGTCGGCGACGATGCCGAGGACCGGCGGCGCCGACAGGGGCCGGCCGTTCTCGGCGAGGCAGGCGGCGACATGGGCGTGATGGTGCTGGACCTCGACGGCGAAGAGGCCCGCCGCCGCCGCCCGCGCCCGGCCGTATTTCGCCGACAGGTAATCCGGGTGGCGGTCGACCGCGATCACCCCGGCGGCATGACCATAGAGCGCCTCGTAAAG
This sequence comes from Zavarzinia sp., assembly GCF_049306435.1. NCBI lineage: Bacteria > Pseudomonadati > Pseudomonadota > Alphaproteobacteria > Rhodospirillales > Zavarziniaceae > Zavarzinia > Zavarzinia sp. Next base: position 182 of record NZ_JBAQRT010000264.1, on the reverse strand, counting down.
CGCGATGCCCCGGCGCCAGTCTTCGAAAGTCGTCGCTTCCTCGAGATCGCCCATGTGCTGGGACAGGATCGCCTCCTGCCCCCGCGCCAGACAGAAGGTCGCCTTCAGTTCGGCGCCGAGGGCGAGCACGGGCGGCGCCCCCTCGAAGCCCGGCGGCAGGGGCAGGCTGGCCGGCGCATGGC
>NZ_JBAQRT010000263.1:0-2696 GCF_049306435.1 Zavarzinia sp. | reverse complement strand
GCACCGACGCGGAGGGTGCGGAGGGCGCCGTCCAGGCCGTTGTCGTTGATTGCTTCGAGCAGCGGTCGGGTCGCGGGTGTCACCTGGCTCGCGCGGGTCACCCATTCGCCCCCGGCGAGCGCGATGGTGCCGCCGCCGGCATAGCGCGCCAGCACGCTGTCCTTGTTCCAGACGCCATTGCCGACCATGCCGCCGGCTTCGAGGGCCTGGCTTGGCGCGACGAAGGGATTACGGGCCGTCTCGATCGCCTCGGCCAGGGCCTTCATGCCGGCGCTGGGCGAGCTGAAATCCACCTTGCGTAGAGCGGAGAGCGAGGCGGCGTCGAGCCCGCCCATGGTCTCGTCCAGGCTGGACAGATAGGTCGCCTGGGCCGCCGCGAGGCCGTTGGGATCGTCGATCAGCTTGGTGGTGTAGCCGCCGCCCGGCTTATACATGATCAGGCGGATGCCATAGCTGTCGCCCGATGCGACGCCGCGCGAGCGCATCGTCAGCTTGAACCCGGGCAGCGCGCCGCCGACGAGATCCTGCACCTGACGGCCGAGATCGGCGAGGATACCGGCGAGGGCCTCGACACGAGGGACGTTGGTCTCCGACCCGATGGCGGTGTCCTTGACCACGGCGGACAGGCTGTCGGAGCCGGCATCATAGGTCTGCGAGACCGCCCGCAGGTGCGAGCCGTCGTCGACCGCCTTGGCGAGGCCCGTGCCGCGCGCCGTGACCGAGGCCGCCGCATTGCTGGCGGTGTCGCCCACCGCCGAGACCTTGGCGTCATAGGCGGCCCGCGCGGCCGCGACCCGGGCCGCCTGGGCCTTGGCGGCCGCCTCGGCATCGAGCGCGGCTTGCTGTTCCGCTGTCGTTTGCAAGAAACTCGACAGCAGGCCCGCCAAGGTCTGGTTACCGCCAACCACCGCCGCGATCAGGCTCGACAGGCTGGCCGTGCCACCCTCTTGCCCGGCGTTGCCGACGCCCAGCAAGCCGGAGATCCGCTGCAGCTCGGCCTGCTGACGCTTGAGCAGCTCTGCGTTGGGACCTTCCGGGGCGGTCAGATTATCGACCATCTCTTGCAGCAGCTCGGCTTGGCGGTCGAGCAGATCAGCCTGGCGATCGGCCTTGTCCCCCAGATGGTCGCCGGAGGTTCCGGCCTGGTCGAGCAGGCGCTGCACCCAATCGAAATCCCGGCCATAGACCTGGGCATCGCCGTTGTAAGCCCGGCTCTGATCGAGGAAGGATTTGGCCAGCTCGGGCAGCGCCGCGAGGGCATCGACATCGCCGGCCTTGGCGGCGGCGGCGGTCTCGGTGAGCGCCGTCCGCCGCTCCGCCAGGATCTGGGCAGGCGACAGATTGGACAGGCTGGAGCCGCGCAGATCCGCGATCGCCTCAGTCACGCTTTCGGCGGCCGCGTGCCAGGCCTCGGCGCTGCGGCGCGCCGCCGTCGACGCCTGATTGGCGGCGGCGATCTGACTGTCGATCTCGGACAGGATGCGGCCCATGGTCAGGCCGATGGTCGCCGCCATGCTGCCGCTCGCCGCCACGATCTCGGCGATGCCGGCGAGCTGGGCGTCTGTCGCCTTGCGGGTCGCGGCCGCGATCTCAAGCGCCGACAGGCGGGCGATCTTGGCGCTGTCGAGGCCGAGGGCAGCGGCATCCTTCTGACGCTCCACTTGCTGGTCGAGCAGGTCCTGCACCTGGTCATAGATGCCGAAGCCCGAGGCCGAGTTGATGGCCCGGTCCAGATCCGCCTCGAAAGCATCCCGAATCGCTTCGAGGCTCTTTTTATAGCCGGCGGCGACCTCGGCCGAGGTCAGCCCCAACTCCGAAGCCCGCTCCTTGAGGACCTTGAACTGCTCATCGAGGGCGGCAAGCGCGGCCTCGGTCTCGCTCACATCCGCCGCGCTGTCCTTGAGCCCGACCATGGTCAGGGCGAAGGCCCGGATCGCCTCGTCGGCGCCGGTCAGGCCGATGGTCTCGGCGTCTTCGCGGAACTTGCCCAAGGCGTCGATCTGATCCTCGATCGCGGTTCGGGCGGACTTGCGCGCCTCGTTTTCGAGGCCGATGCCCTCGGTCAGGGCGGTGACCGTCTCCCTGTAACTCCCCGCGAAATCCAGCAGGCGGAGGGCTTCGTCCACATCTTTCGAGAAATCGACGGTGTCGAGGGCCTTGCGGACCTCCTCCGGCAGCTTGTCCGCGTAGAGCGAGCCGATCTTGGCGAGGGACTGGGCGATGATCGACTTGACGCCCTCTTCGTCGGACGACGCGCGATATTCGCCGACCAGCTGCCCATCCTGGCGCAGGAAGGCACGGGAGCCGTCGCGACTGCCCACGGAGATCGACGCCGAGATGCTGGACAGGTCGACGTAGTCGCCGTAGGCCGCCTGGGCGGCGTCGCGCAGCGCGTCGACGGAGCTCGTTGCCGCCGCGCGGTTTTCGGCCGAGTATTTCTCCCCCTGCAGGCCACCGACCTGCGGAGATCCGGTCGACGTGAAATCCGACACGGTGCCCGTGCCGGTCTTGTCCGAAGGCTTGTCGTTGAGGAGGCCGCCCAGCAGCCCCGCGAGACCGCCAACCGCCGCGCCGATGGGGCCGCCCAGCATGAAGCCGATGCCGGCCCCGGCCAGCGCGCCGCCGCCGGCACTCAACGCCTTGTTGCCTGGGGCGAAGCTGGCGATGAGCTGGGACACACCGAAGCCGGCACCGGC
>NZ_JBAQRT010000262.1:0-1529 GCF_049306435.1 Zavarzinia sp. | reverse complement strand
GATGGCTAATACAAAAAATCATTTGTTGATCAGCAATGACTTACGACTTGACAGAAGACTGATTTCCTACTTTTTCAGCAGAATCAATAACAAGAGTGTGACCCCGAATGTCCCAAAAGGAGAGAGGAAATGACAACAATGACAATTACCCTGCCCGATACGGTCTTTTCTGCCGTACGTCGAGCTCCGGCTGAATTTATCCAGGAAATGCGTATTGAGGCGGCAACTCAATGGTATGCCCAACAGCGTATCTCGCAGGAAAAAGCGGCTGAGATAGCAGGACTTGGCCGAGCGGAGTTTATCGATGCGTTGTCACTCCGGCGTATACCATTAGTCCAAGTAGATTTGAATGAGCTCATGGACGAGGTGCGACGTGCCTGAAGCATGGGTTATTAATGCATCCCCGATTATTCTCTACGCCAGAATTGGACGACTTGATGTGATTGAACGCTTAGCTCCAAAGATTATTGTTCCAAGCAAGGTGATAGAAGAGGTTCAAGACGGCATTTCTAAAGATATGTCGGCTCGTTTGGCGGTTGACTGGGCTATGCGATATATCATGCCGGATATTCAAGTACCACCAAGCGTGGAGCATTGGGATATCGGTCCAGGTGAATCGCAAGTGATAAGTCATTGTCTCCAAGGTAATCGATGGGCAGTTCTTGATGATCGGATGGCTCGTCGCTGCACCAATGCCCACGGTGTGCCAATAATAGGCTCTTTAGGGATAATTCTCCGCGCCAAGGTGTGTTGTGTAATTGAAAGTGCAAAGCCTTTAATGAATAAACTCAAAAGTGCGGGTATGTATGTAGATGACGAACTAATTAGGCAATCCCTGGCGGCCATAGGTGAAGAGAGTTAAAATTTAGAAATTCTATTTACAGACACTGATCTGGAAGTTCGAAAGTTCTAGAATCCGTAAATTCTTTACTTCATAGCTGTCAGTTGATTACTGTGAGCTAAGAACTATGAGCATGATTCTGAATCCTGACTTTACTTCGTACCGTCACTTCGTTCGGGTAACTGACTACTTTTGAAATTACCTCACATTAGTGCGGATTAGCCTGCCGCAAAGGCCTGTCCCTCGTAGTTCCGAACACACTGGGGTTCGCGACGAAGTGGGAAGTTAGTTTTGCAGAACGAAGGAGGGTGATGAAGGAACTTTTTCATGTCATTCGTGGTAAAATAGTTGTCTTTTCCAAGTCTGTGGCTGAAATTTCAATACAAGGGCTAATGCAATAAATAAATATATTGACTTATAGAAATATTGGATTGATATATAAATATGAAATCAGAAAATCAGTTGAAGTTCATCAATCAAGGCGAAAACGGGTCTGTTGAATTCAAGACGAGTTTCAGTGAGGGAGTAAGTGAGGGAGTAAGTGAGGGAGTAAAGGCTCTTCTTCGATCGATAGAAAGCAAACCAGGGGAGAGGGCTCCTTTTTATGCGAAAGAACTCAGTGCTCCAATAAAGAGTATTGAACGCTGGTTGAAGAAACTCAGGGATAAGAATCTGTCAAGTTCAGCGG
>NZ_JBAQRT010000261.1:0-6960 GCF_049306435.1 Zavarzinia sp. | reverse complement strand
GATCACCCCTTGCGCACACCGGCACACCGCCCAATCTAGCAGGCCGAGGTAAAAACCCGCGTGCCTTCGGGCGCCGGGGCGCCTAAACATGAGCCCAACGCTCGACAAGAGCCACCGCGACACAGGCAACGGAACAGAAGTCATGGAAACCCTCATCGGACAGGGCAAGGCGGGTACCGCGGGCAAGCCCGGCCCGAGCGCCGCCGATCTCGTCAAGGACAGTGGCCTCGCCACCTTCCGCCAGGACGTCATCGATGCCTCGATGCGGGTCCCGGTCATCGTCGATTTCTGGGCCACCTGGTGCGGCCCCTGCCGCCAGCTCGGCCCGGCGCTGGAAAAGGCCGTGGTCGCCGCCGGCGGCGCGGTGCGCATGGTCAAGATCGATGTCGACCAGAACCCCGAGATCGCGCAGCAGATGCGCATCCAGTCGATCCCCGCGGTCTATGCCTTCTTCCAGGGCCAGCCGGTCGACGGTTTCACCGGCGCCGTGCCCGACAGCCAGGTGAAGACCTTCGTCGAGCGCCTGGCCAAGATGGGCGGCGGCGCAGGCTCGCCGGTCGAGGAAGCGCTGGAGGCGGCGCGCCAGGCCCTGGCCGAGGGCCAGAGCGACGAGGCGGAAGGCATTTTCGCGCAGATCCTGCAGATGGAAGAGCAGAATGCCGCCGCCCTCGCCGGCCTCGCCAAGATCGCGGTCGCCCGCGGCGCCCTCGACGAGGCGGCGGAATTCCTCGCCGCCGTGCCCGAGGACAAGGAAGGCGATGCCGAAGTGGCCAGCGCCCGCGCCGCCCTCGCCCTCGCCGAGGAAGCGGGCAAGGTCGGCGACCTGGCCCCCCTCGAAGCGGCGGTCGCGGCCGATCCCGCCGATCATCAGGCGCGTTTCGATCTCGCCGTCGGACTTCATGCCGCCGGCGACAATGCCGCCGCCCTCGATCATCTGCTGGAGATCGTGAAGCGCGACCGCAAATGGAACGACGAGGCGGCGCGCAAGCAGCTGGTCAAGCTGTTCGAGGCCCTCGGCTTCGACGATCCGCTGGCGATCGACGGGCGGCGCCGCCTGTCCTCGATCCTCTTCGCGTAACGGGCGGGCGATGTCGGCCCGGGCCGGACTTGCCGGAATCGAGGAATTGCCGCCGATCCTGCCGATCTTCCCGCTGGCGGGGGTTCTTCTGCTGCCGCGCGGGCGCCTGCCGCTGAACATCTTCGAGCCGCGCTATCTCGCCATGGTGCGGGATGCGCTGGCGTCGGGGCGGACCATCGGCATGGTCCAGCCGCTGGACCCCGCCAGCCGCGAGCCGGAACCGGCGGTCTATCCGATCGGCTGTGCCGGCCGCATCACCGGCTTCACCGAGAATGATGACGGCCGCTTCCAGATCACCCTGACCGGGATCAGCCGCTTCCGCATCCGGGAAGAATTGTCGCGCGTCACCCCCTACCGCAAGGTGATCGCCGATTACGACGACTTCACCGACGATCTGGAGCCGCCGCCTCATGCCGGCGATGTGAATCGCAACCGCCTCGCGCCCGCGCTGCGTTCCTATCTCGAACTGCACGGCCTGTCGGCCGACTGGCAGGCGATCGAGAAGGCGCCGGCCGAAAGCCTGATCAACGCCCTCGCCATGATCTGCCCCTTCACCCCGCCCGAGAAGCAGGCCCTGCTGGAAGCCCGCGACATCGGCGACCGGGCGGACATGATGATCGCCCTGCTCGAGATGGCGGTGGCCGCCCGGCCCGGCGCCCCCGAAACCAAGCTGCAATAGGCAAACCCATGACCGATGCCCCGAACAAGCCCGCCAACGGCGGCACCGTCGACCCGAAGCTGCTGGAAATCCTGGTCTGCCCCGCCTCGCGCCAGCCCCTGCGCTATGACCGCGAGAAGGGCGAGCTGATTTCCGACGCCGCCCGCCTCGCCTATCCGATTCGCGACGGCATTCCGATCATGCTGATCGAGGAAGCGCGTTCGCTCGACGACGACGGCGCCTCGGCATGAGTCCCTGGCCGGTCGAGATCCGCCTGCGCCGCGCCGAACGGGCGCTGGAAATCGATTGGGACGATGGCCGCAAGGATGTCATTCCGGCCGAATTGCTGCGGGTCGAAAGCCCCTCGGCCGAGGTTCAGGGCCATGGCCCCGCGACCAGGAAACTGGTCGCCGGCAAGAAGAATGTCACCGTCACCGGGGCGGAGCCGATCGGCAATTACGCCGTCCGCCTGATCTTCGACGACGGCCACGACAGCGGCCTCTTCACCTGGGAAACGCTCCGCCGCTTCGGCGAGACCAAGGCCGAGATGTTCACCGCCTATCTCGAAGCCCTGCACGGCGCCGGCCTGTCGCGGTAGATCGCCGGTCCAGGTCGTCATCCCGGCGAAGGCCGGGATCTCGCGACGAGAAGACGCCCCTGCCTGCTCGAGATCCCGGCCTTCGCCGGGATGACGAGGGAAATGGCAGCCCCTCACGCCGGCCCGAGGGCCAGGCGCAATTGCCGGTCCGCTTCGCCGTCGCCATCGGTCAGGGTGGCGAGGCCGACGCCGAGGAGGCGGATGCCGCCCGCCGCCGGCAGGCTGTGCAGGAACAGCTCCACCGCGATCGCCAGCAGTTCGGCGCCGCCGCTCACCGGCTCGCGCAGGGTGCGGCTGCGCGTCACCTCGTTGAAGCGGGGATCGCGCACCTTGATGGTGACGGTGCGCCCGCTGTAGCCATGGCGCTCGCAATGGCGCCAGACCTTCCCGGCGAGATCGGACAGTGCCGCCTCGACCTCGGGCAGGCTGGTCAGGTCCTTGTCGTAGGTCGTCTCGGCGCTGATCGACTTGCGCTCGCGGTCGGCCTCCACCGCGCGATTGTCGATGCCGCGGGAAATCCAGTAGTAGTGTCGTCCGGCCTTGCCGAAATGGCGCTCGAGAAAATCGGGGTCGCGGGCGCGCAGATCCGCCCCGGTCTCGATGCCGAGGGCTTTCATGCGCGCTTCCGTCGCGGGGCCAATGCCGTGGAAACGACCGACCGGCAGGGTCTCGACGAAGCCGGGCCCCTGGGCCGGCGTGATGACGAAGAGCCCGTCGGGCTTGCGGTGATCGGACGCCAGCTTGGCCAGGAACTTGTTGTAGGAAACCCCGGCCGAGGCGGTCAGGCCGGTCTCGGCCCGGATCTCGGCGCGGATCATCTCCGCGATCCCGGTCGCCGAGGCGATGCCGGGAATATTCACCGTGACATCGAGATAGGCTTCGTCGAGGGATAGCGGCTCGATCAGCGGGGTATATCGTGCGAAGATCTCCCGGATCTGGGCCGACACCGCGCGGTAGACATCGAACCTGGGCCGCACGAAGACGAGATCCGGGCATTTGCGCAGCGCCGTGACCGAAGGCATGGCGGAGCGGACGCCGAAATGCCGCGCTTCGTAGCTGGCGGCGGCGACCACGCCCCGCGCCCGCGCCCCGCCGACGGCGACGGGAAGGCCGCGCAGGTCGGGATTGTCGCGCTGTTCGACCGAGGCATAGAAGGCATCCATGTCGACATGGATGATCTTGCGGATGCTGGGCGCCTGCTGTTCATCGCCGGTCATGAGGCGACTCCGATATCCCTGCCCGAGGTTCTAGCAAAGCCTTGACCTGGAACAAAGCACGAATGAGCCGCACCGTTTACCTGTCGGCGACATCTGAAACAGAACCGATCCCATGGAACGCAAGACCAAGATCAATCTCTGGTACATCCTTCTCGCCGTGTTCGGCATTTTCATGCTGCGCGACCTCTGGGTGCAGAGCCAGACGGTGGAGGCCATCCCCTACAGCCGTTTCGAGCAGTTGCTGGACGACGGCAAGCTGCGCGATCTCGTCATCGGCAAGGATTACATCAGGGGCGAATTCACCGCCCCCGAGGGCAAGAAAACCAATTTCGTGACGACGAGGGTCGAGCCCGAACTGGCCGAGAAGCTGCGCGCCAAGGGCATCGAATATTCCGGCGCGGCCGAGGACAACTGGCTGAGCAATCTCCTGTCCTGGGTACTGCCGGCCCTGATGTTCGGCTTCCTGTGGTTCTTCGTCATCCGCCGGATCGCCGAGAAACAGGGCATGGGCGGCATGATGGCGATCGGCAAGAGCAAGGCGAAAATCTATGTCGTCGCCGATACCAAGGTGACCTTCGCCGATGTCACCGGGGTCGACGAGGCCAAGGAAGAATTGCAGGAAGTGGTCGACTTCCTGAAATCGCCCGAGGAACACGGCCGCCTTGGCGCCCATGTCCCCAAGGGCGTCTTGCTGGTCGGCCCGCCGGGCACGGGCAAGACCCTGCTGGCCCGGGCCGTCGCCGGCGAGGCGGGCGTGCCCTTCTTCTCGATCTCCGGCTCCGAATTCGTCGAGATGTTCGTCGGCGTCGGCGCCGCCCGGGTGCGCGACCTCTTTGAACAGGCGAGGGCCAAGGCCCCGGCCATCATCTTCATCGACGAATTGGACGCCCTCGGCCGGGCGCGCGGCGCCGCCAGCCAGATCGGCGGCCACGACGAGCAGGAGCAGACGCTGAACCAGCTTCTCTCCGAACTCGATGGTTTCGATCCGACCTCGGGCCTCGTCCTGCTGGCGGCGACCAACCGGCCGGAAATCCTCGATCCCGCCCTGCTGCGGGCCGGCCGTTTCGACCGCCAGATCCTGGTCGACCGGCCGGACCGGGCGGGCCGGGTGCAGATCCTCGCCGTCCACCTGAAGAAGATCCGCCTCGCCGAGGGGGTCGATACCGAAACGATCGCCCAACTCACCCCCGGCTTCTCCGGCGCCGATCTGGCCAATCTGGTCAATGAGGCGGCGCTGCTGGCGACACGGCGGAAGGCCGCGTCCGTCAGTCTCGACGATTTCACCCGGGCGGTGGAGCGGATCGTCGCCGGCCTCGAGAAGAAGAACCGCCTGCTGAACCCGAAAGAGCGCGAGGTCGTCGCCCATCACGAGATGGGCCATGCCCTCGTCGCCCTCGCCCTGCCCGGCGTCGATGTCGTGCACAAGGTCTCGATCATTCCGCGCGGCATCGGTGCCCTCGGCTACACGATCCAGCGCCCGACCGAGGACCGCTACCTGATGACGAGGACGGAGCTCGAGAACAAGATCGCCGTCCTCCTCGGCGGGCGGGCGGCTGAGCGGCTGATCTTCGGCCATCTGTCCACCGGCGCGGCCGACGATCTCGCCAAGGCGACCGACATCGCGAGGTCGATGGTCACGCGCTATGGCATGGACGAGACCCTGGGCCAGGTCTCCTACGACAACGACCGGCCGAATTTCCTCGGCCAGGGCGGGCAGAGCCTGTTCGACCGGCGCTACAGCGAGGCGACGGCGGAAAAGATCGACAACGCCGTCAGGACGACGATCGACGCGACCTTCACCCGCACCCTTGCCATCCTCGCCGACAATCGCGACATATTGGAACATGGCGCCAGGATCCTGCTGGAGCGGGAGACCCTGGACGAGGCGGCGCTCGCCGCCCTGGCACGCGATCTTCGGCGCCCCCTCCCGCCTGTTCCCGAAGTTCATGAGGTCAGAGATTGAGTGACGATCCCTACAAGGTGCTGGGTGTCGCACGAGACGCCTCGCCCGACGCCATCCGCAAGGCCTATCGCAAGCTGGCGAAGGAACTGCACCCCGATCTTCACCCCGGCGACAAGGCGGCGGAAGAGCGTTTCAAGATCGTCTCCGCCGCCCACGGCCTGCTGAGCGACGCCGAGAAACGCGCGCGCTTCGATCGCGGCGAGATCGACGCCAGCGGCCAGGAAAAGCAGCCGGAACATCCCTCGTATCGCCATTACGCCGAAGGCGATCCGACCGGACGCTATACGTCCCACGGCGCCTATGGCGATTTCGAGGATGTCTCGGACATTTTCTCGGGCCTGTTCGGCCAGAAGGGCGCTGGCCGGCAGGGCTTCGCCGCCCGGGGCAGCGACCTGCGCTTCCATCTCGAGGTCGACTTCCTCGAAGCCGCGAATGGCGCGACGAAGCGCATCACGATGCCCGAGGGCGGCACCCTCGACCTCACCATTCCGGCTGGCGCGAAGGACGGCACGGTTCTTCGCCTGAAAGGCAAGGGCGCCCCCGGCCTCGGCGGTGGCCCGAGCGGCGACGCGCTGGTCGAGATCGCGGTGCGGCCCCATCCGCTGTTCCGGCGCGAGGGTGACGATATCCTGCTCGACCTGCCGATCGGCCTCGACGAGGCGGTGCTGGGCGCCAAGGTGGAAGTGCCGACCCTGACCGGCCGGGTGAAGATGACCGTGCCGAGAGGCGCCAGTTCAGGCGACGTGCTGCGCCTCAAGGGCAAGGGGATCAGGCCGGCGGGCGATCAGCGCGTGACGCTGAGGATCGTCCTGCCCGAAGCCCCCGATGCCGCCCTCGAAACCCTGATGCGCCAGTGGCAGTCGGAAGGAAAGCCGGACCCGCGGGCCAGACTGTGGAAGGTGATGCCGTGACCCGATATACCGAAACCGAAGTCGTCGCCACGGCCGCCGGCCTGACCCTGACCGAGCTGCGCACCTTCGTCGCCGAAGGCTGGGTCCTGCCCCGGGGTGATGACGCCGAACCCGCCTTCGACGATTTCGATCTCGCGCGTATCCGCCTCGTCTGCCAGCTCCGCCACGATCTCGACCTCGATGCCGGCGCCCTGCCGGTCGTGTTGTCGCTGCTCGACCAGATCCACGGGTTGCGGCGGCAGATGCGCCTTCTGGCGACCGCCCTGGCGGCGGAGCCGGAAGAGGTCCGCCGCCGGATCGAGACCACCATCAGGACGATGACGGACTGATCAGGGCGCGGCCGCCGCCACCGCCGAGGTGGCGCCGGTGTAGCGCTCGATGTTCTGGCGCATCAGGCGCAAGGCGCTGTCGTAATTCGCCTTGTCCTCGGGCCTGATATCCATCGGCACCACCCGGGTCGGCTTCACGCCGCTCTGCCGGGCCGGGAAGAAACGCCGGGCCTCGGTCGTGCCCGCCGCCGCCGTCTCGGCAGCAC
>NZ_JBAQRT010000260.1:0-15865 GCF_049306435.1 Zavarzinia sp. | reverse complement strand
GCGCAGGCCATGAGCCCCGAGGAGCGTCAGGCGATGATCGAGGGCATGGTCGCCCGCCTCGCCGAAAGGCTGCAGGCGCAGCCGGACGATATCGATGGTTGGCTGCGCCTCGCCCGGGCCTATGATGTCCTGGGCAAGGCGCCGGAAGCGGTCGCGGCCTGGGAAAAGGCCGCCGCCCTGAAGCCGGACGATGCCGCCATCGCCGAGGGCCTCGCCGCCGCAAGGGCGAAGCTGCCCGTTAAGTGAGCGTTAAGGCCTGCCGGGGGAAACTGACACCATGGATATCAAGCCGAGTCCCGCCATATTGACCGCCATCGCCTCGCTCTCGCAGGGCGGCTCGGGCGTGCGCGCGCCGGCCACCAGGGCCGAGGGCGTGCAGACCCAGACGGCGGAGGCGGCGACCCGTCTCTCGACCGGGGTCGACATCCGCGTCGGCGGCGAGGCACAGGGCGGCTCCAGCCAGCGCCGCGAAGCCCCGGGCGCCAACCCCCGGCCACTGCAGCCCGGCCTTGGCCGGCTGATCGATCTCACGGTCTGAGCGCCGGACGAAAAGGGCGGTCTTGCCCCCGGCGCGGGCTGCCCCGACAATTGGCGCATGAGCGCTGACCATCATTTCCATACCGCGATTCCCGAAGGCGATGACCGCGAACGCGAGGTCTGCCGGACCTGCGGCTTCATCAATTACGTGAACCCGAAGATCGTCGTCGGCTCGGTCGTCACCCATGACGGGCGCTTCCTGCTGGCCCGCCGCGCGATCGAGCCCCGGCGCGGCTTCTGGACCATCCCGGCCGGTTTCATGGAGGAAGGCGAATCGGTCGCCGAGGGCGCCGCGCGGGAAGCGATGGAGGAAGCCTGCGCCGCGATCGCCATCGATGCCCTGCTGGCGGTCTATTCGATCCCGCGCATCTCGCAGGTCCAGATGATCCACCGCGCGACCCTGGCCAGCCCGGATTTCGCGGCGGGACCGGAAAGCCTGGAGGTCCGCCTCTTTACCTGGGACGAGATTCCCTGGGGTGAGATCGCCTTTCCCTCGGTCCATTGGGCCTTGCACCATTGGCGCGCGGTCGAGGGACAGGCGGCTTTCCCGCCCTTCACCAATCCGCCCGGCGAAGACGGACGGGGGCCGCTGCCGGCGGCGTGATCAGTCCCGCGCGTCCTTTTCTTCCGGCAACTGGTGGCGGAGGATCAGGGGCATCTGGGCGATGGTGAAGATGATGGTCAGCGGCATGATGCCGAAGACCTTGAAGGCGGCCCAGGTCTCGGTCGAGAAATTGCGCCACACGACTTCGTTGACGATCGCGAGCACGATGAACAGCAGCGCCCAGCGGAAGGTGAGGCTGCGCCAGCCCGTCTCGTCCAGCTGGAAGGCCGCGCCGAACAGCGGCTTCAGCAGCGACCGCCCGGTGGCGAGCCCGCCCAGCAGGATGACGGCGAACAGGCTGTTGACGATGGTCGGCTTCAGCTTGATGAACAGCTCGTCCTCGAGATAGAGCGTGAGCCCGCCGAAGACGAGAACGAACACGCCCGAGACCAGCGGCATCACCGGCAGGCGCCGCTCCAACGCCCAGTTGACGGCGAGGGCGGCCACGGTCGCGGCCATGAAGGCGCCGGTCGCGGTGAAGATGCCGAAACGCGAATTGCAGAAGAAGAACACGCCGAGCGGCCCCGCCTCGAGGACGAGGCGCAGCAGCGGGTTGATCTTGCTCTTGTGCGCGGTCGGAGCCGATGTCGCCATGGTCACGCCCTCTCGGCCGTGCCGACCAGCGCGCGGGCAAAGGCGTCGGCGTTGAAATCCTGCAGGTCCTCGATGCCTTCGCCGACGCCGATGGCGTGGATCGGCATCCAGTATTTCTTCGAGACGGCGACGAGGACGCCGCCCCGCGCCGTGCCGTCCAGCTTGGTCATGATGACGCCGGTGATCTTGGCGACGCGCTCGAAGACGTCGACCTGATTGACCGCGTTCTGGCCCGTCGTCGCGTCGAGCACCAGGATCGTGTCGTGGGGCGCGCTCTCGTCCAGCTTCTTGATCACCCGCTCGATCTTGGTCAGCTCGGCCATCAGGCCTTCCTTGTTCTGCAACCGGCCGGCGGTGTCGATCAGCAGCACGTCATAGCCTTCGCGCCTGGCCTGCTCGAGGGCATCGAAGGCAAGGCCTGCGGCGTCGGAGCCGGCGGGGCGGGTGACGACGGGCACGCCCGAGCGCTCGCCCCAGACCGCGAGCTGCTCGATCGCGGCGGCGCGGAAAGTATCGCCCGCTGCCATCATCACCTTGAGGCCCTGCGCCTTGAAGCGGCTGGCCAGCTTGCCGATGGTCGTCGTCTTGCCGCTGCCGTTGACCCCGACCATCAGGATGACATGGGGCCGGCGGCTGGCGTCGATCACCAGCGGCTTTTCCGAATATTTCAGGATGCGCGAGATTTCGCCGCCGAGGACGGCTTTCACCTCGTCGTCGCCGATTTCCTTGCCGAAACGGCCCTTGGACAGGGCTTCGCGCACTTCGGTCGCGACGGCGACGCCGAGGTCGGCCTGGATCAGGGCCTCTTCCAGCTCGTCCAGCGTCTCGTCATCGAGCTTGCGCTTCTTGAAGAGGCCGGTGATCGACTGGCCGAGGGATGAGGACGAGCGGGACAGGCCCGCCTTCAGGCGGCCGAACCAGCCCGATTTCTTCTCGCCCGTGCCTTCGTTTTCGATATCGGTCATGCGGCGACGAGCTCCGCGCCCGAACGGGCGCCAATGGTAACGCGAATTATATCGCCCGGACGGGCCGGCGCGGCCAGGCGGATGGCGGCGAAATGCTCGCTGCGGGCAATCAGCGGGGTCTCGACGATGGCCTGTTCGGTCCGGCCGATGCGGCTGTCGAGGAAGCGGTGCAGGGCGAGGTCGCCCTTGGCGCGCAGGCGCTCCGCCCGTTCCCTGGCCACGGCGCGGCCGACCTGGGGCATCTTGGCGGCGGGCGTGCCCGGCCGGGGCGAGAAGGGGAAGACATGGAGATAGGTCAGGCCCGCCTCGTCGACGAGGCGCAGGGTGTCCTCGAAGGCTTCCTCGGTCTCGGTCGGGAAGCCGGCGATGAAATCGGCGCCCAGCGCGATATCGGGCCGAACCGCGCGCAGGCGGGCGGCGAAACGGATGGCGTCGGCGCGCAGGTGACGGCGCTTCATCCGCTTCAGAATGAGGTCGTTGCCGGCCTGGAGCGAGAGATGGAGATGCGGCATCAGCCGCTCTTCCTCGGCGAGGGCCTGGATCAGGTCGTCGTCCGCCTCGGCGGCGTCGATCGAGGAGATGCGGAGGCGCGGCAATTCCGGCACGGCCTTCAGCAGGCGGCGGGTCAGCTGGCCGAGGCTGGGCGTGCCCGGCAGGTCCTCGCCATAGGAAGTGAGGTCGACGCCGGTCAGCACCACCTCGTTATGGCCGGCGGCGACGAGGCGGCGTACCTCGTCGACGATGGCGCCCATGGGGACGGAGCGGGACGGCCCCCGGCCGTAAGGGATGATGCAGAAGGTGCAGCGGTGGTCGCAGCCGTTCTGGACCTGGACGAAGGCGCGGGCGCGGCCCTCGAAGCCCTCGACCAGATGGCCCGCGGTCTCGCGCACGGCCATGATGTCGGCGACGCGGACCTTCTCGGTCTCGCCGACGCCGAAATCGGGCGCCCAGGTCTCGGCCGCCATTTTTTCCATGTTGCCGACGACCTGATCGACCTCGGCCATTTCGGCGAAACGCTCGGGCTCGACCTGGGCGGCGCAGCCGGTGACGATCAGCTTTGCGTTCGGGTTTTCGCGCCGCGCCTTGCGGATGGCCTGACGGGCCTGGCGCACCGCTTCCGAGGTGACGGCGCAGGTATTGACGATGACGGCGTGATCGAGGCCGGCGTTTTCGGCGTGCCGCTTCATCACCTCGGATTCATAGGCGTTGAGGCGGCAGCCGAAGGTGATGACCTCGATCCCGGCGGACATGGGACCTCAGGCGGCCTTCACCCGGGGCGGCAGGGCGATCACGCCCGAGAAGGCGACGGCGACCGGGCCGGTCATGATCACATGGCCGTCCGACTCCCGCCATTCCATGTCGAGCCGGCCGCCATCCATCCAGATCACCGCCTTGCGGTCGACGAGGCCGCGGCGGGTGGCGGCGACGACGGTGGCGCAGGCGGCGGTGCCGCAAGCCAGGGTCCGGCCGGCGCCGCGTTCCCAGACGACGACGCGGAGCGAGCCGTCCTTCTGCTTCGAGACGAAGGAGACATTGGTGCGCTGGGGGAACAGCGGATCATGCTCGATCGCGGGGCCGAGGGCTTCGACCTTCACGCTTTCGGCATCGTCGACGAAGAAGACGACATGGGGATTGCCCATGTTGACCGCCGACGGCCCGGCCATTCCGGGGGCCGCGGCATAGTCGAGCTTCACCGTGTCCATGGCGCGGGCGAGCGGGATTTCCGACCAGTCCAGCCGGGGCTCGCCCATGTCGACGGTGATATAGCCATCGGGCGCGGAGGCGGCGAGCAGGAGGCCCGAGACCGTCTCGATCGAAACCTCGTTGCGGCGGGCACCGGCGATCAGCAGGGCGCCGACGCAGCGGGTGGCATTGCCACAGGCGCCGGCCTCCGAGCCGTCCGGGTTCCAGATCCGCATGAAGACATCGGCCTTGTCCGATGACTCGAGCACGATCAGCTGGTCGCAGCCGACGCCGGTGCGCCGGTTGGCGATCGCCTGCGCCAGCGCTTCGTTGATCTCCACGGGGGAGGTGCGGGCGTCGACGATGACGAAATCATTGCCGAGGCCGTGCATCTTGATAAAGGGAATGCCGTCCATGGCCGCTATATAGGCTGCTTCCGCGCCTTTCTCAACAGAGGACCAGCGGTCGCGGCGGGCCATGCGTCACAAGCGGGGCGGCGGCGACCAGCGGCAGCTCGTCCAACCCCAGCGACAGGCTCGCCCCGATCAGCGCCTCGACCACGCCGATGGCGCGCGCCAGCGCCGCCTCGGGCGCCAGACCCCGGGCCAGATGCGCCATCAGGACGGCGCCCAGCGTATCGCCCAGACCATGGGGCGGCCGCGCCACCGGCTTCGTCAGCGCCATCAGGCGGCGTCCCCCGATCAGGGCGAGGGTGGCGAGGTCACCACCCCATTCCAGCGAGGTGACGAGGGGCAGGGGCACCTTCAGGGCTTCGAGCGCGGCGGCGGCCTCGTCCAGACTGGCGATGGGCCGGCCGGTCAGGGCTTCCAGCTCGAAATGATTGGGCTTCACGATATCGGCGAGGGGGATCAGGCGGTCGTGGAAACATTCCAGGATGCCATCGGCGACATAGCGCCCGCCGTCCCGGTCGCCGATCACCGGATCGACCAGCACGCAGGTCTTGGGATTGCGCGCCCGCACCCGCTCGATCGTCGCGGCCGCGAGAACGCCATTCTCGACCGTGCCGAGATAGCCGACGATCACGCCGTCGATCCCGTCGAGGCGGCCGACGCGCTCCAGCCCGTCGATGATCCCGGCGAGAAGCGAGGCCGGCAAGGTCCCGCCCCCCGGCCGCCCGTGGCCCGGATGGGCCGAGAGCAGCACCGTCGGCACCTCGATCACCTCGCAGCCCAGCATCTGCAGCACGGGACTGGCGGCGGAGCTGCCGACATGGCCGGCCGCGACTCGGGACTGGAAGGACAGGATGGTCGGCACGGGCATGGTGAAGCGATCTTTCGGCGGCGCTTTTGGCACGATAGGCAAGGTAAACCGGCAGGCAAGGCGCATCGCCGCATTTTTGCTGCGTTGCAGCCTTGCCTGTCGTCGTCCGCTGACTATAGTCAGCCCGATTTTCGCAATCTTTTTTCCGATCGAACGGGGAAACCATGAGCACTGTCCGGCCGCGCCGCTCTGTCCTCTACATGCCGGGAGCCAATGCGCGCGCCCTCGACAAGGCCCGCGGCCTGCCGGCGGACGGGCTGATCCTCGATCTCGAGGACGCGGTCGCCGTCGATGCCAAGGAATTGGCCCGCGACCAGATCGCCGAGGCGCTGAAGACCGGCGGCTATGGCTATCGGGAAGTGATCGTCCGCACCAACGGGCTGGATACCCCCTGGGGCATCGACGACATCAAGGTTCTGGCCCCGCTCGGCCCCGACGCGATCCTGCTGCCCAAGGTCGAGGATCCGGCGACCATCCTGAAGGCGGAAGCCCTGCTGAACGAGGTCGGCGCCCCGGCGACCACGACCATCTGGGCGATGATGGAGACCCCGCTCGGCATCCTGCGCGCGGCCGAGATCGCCGCTTCGTCGAAGCGCCTCACCTGTTTCGTCATGGGCACCTCGGACCTGACCAAGGACTTGCATTCGCGCCACACGCCGATGCGCCTGCCCATGCTCACCTCCCTCGGCATCACCATGCTGGCGGCGCGGGCTTACGGTCTTTCGATCCTCGACGGCGTCTATCTCGACCTCAAGGACGAGGACGGCTATCGCGCCTCCTGCCTGCAGGGCGTGGAACTCGGCTTCGACGGCAAGACCCTGATCCATCCCGGCCAGGTCGAGGGCGCCAATGTCGTCTTCGCCCCGTCCGAGAGCGAGATCGCCTGGTCGCGCAAGATCATCGACGCCTTCGCCGCGGCCGAGGCCGAGGGCAAGGGCGTCGTCCTGGTCGAGGGCAAGCTGATCGAGAACCTGCATGTCGAGAATGCCAAGCGCATCTGCGCCCTGGCCGACGCCATCGCGGCCCGGGGGTAACGACATGAGCACCAAGACCGCTAAAGGCAATTTCTTCGAGGACTTCAAGGTCGGCCAGGAACTGGTGCACGCGACGCCGCGCACCGTGACCGATGGTGACGCCGCGCTTTACACCGCGCTGACCGGCAGCCGTTTCGTCATCCAGTCTTCCGCCGCCTTCGCCCGTTCGGCCGGGCTGAAGGGCGCGCCGATCGACGATCTGCTGACCTTCCATGTCGTCTTCGGCAAGACCGTGCCGGATGTCTCGCTCAATGCCGTCGCCAATCTCGGCTACGCGCAAGGGCGCTTCCACAAGCTGGTGGCGCCGGGCACGACGCTGTCGACGGTCTCGACCGTGATCGGCCTCAAGGAAAATTCGAACAAGGAAACCGGCACCGTCTATGTCCGCTCCACCGGGCGGGACGACGTGGGCGACCTCGTGCTCGACTATTGCCGCTGGGTGATGGTGCGGAAGCGCGACAAGGCGAGCCCGGCGCCCGAAGCCGTGGTGCCCGAGCTGGCGGCGGTCGTGACCCCGGAATTCCTGACCGTGCCCGCCGGCCTCGACCTGTCGAGCTTCGATACCGCGCTCTCCGGCTCCCCCCATCTCTGGGAGGATTACGCGGTGGGCGAGAAGATCGATCATGTCGACGGCATGACGATCGAGGAAGCCGAGCACATGATGGCGACCCGCCTCTACCAGAACACCGCGCGGGTCCATTTCAACCAGTTCACCGAGAAGGACGGCCGTTTCGGCCGGCGCCTGATGTACGGCGGCCATGTCATCTCGCTGGCCCGGGCGCTGTCGTTCAACGGCCTCGGCAACGCGATCTTCGTCGCCGCCATCAACGGCGGGCGCCATGTCGCGCCGACCTTCGCGGGCGATACGCTCTTCGCCTGGTCCGAAGTGAAGGACAAGGCCGAGATCGAAGGCCGCAAGGATGTCGGTGCGCTGCGCATCCGCACCCTGGCGACCAAGAACCTGCCCTGTGCCGGTTTCCCCGAGTCGGGCGAGAATGTCGTGCTCGACTTCGATTACTGGGTGCTGATCCCGCGCCACTGACACAGGGATGCGTCGTCCCGGCGAAGGCCGGGACCTCGCGACGAAAAGGCACCGAAGCCCGGCCTTCGGAAGATCCCGGCCTTCGCCGGGATGACGGGGAAATGGGTTTTCGGGCTTTTGACTTAGGTTTCGTTGACTGGCGGTGATCCGCCTTTAGTATCAGGCCGCCGATGAGACTCCGTTTCCATCGGCATTCAGCCCTTGCAAGGGCAGTTCCCAGGTCGGGCGGGGGTTCGACCTTCAGAAAAAGAGGACCAGCGATGGCTCAAGTCGAGCGTCCGCTCTCGCCGCATCTCCAGGTCTACCGCCTGCCGCTGACCGCAATCGCGTCGATCACCCACCGCGCCACGGGCGTCGGTCTTGGTTTCGGCACCCTGATGCTGACCTGGTGGCTGGTCGCCGCCGCCTCGGGCCCCGAGGCCTATGCCGGCTTCCAGTGGTTCGCCGGCTCCTTCCTCGGCCTTCTCATCCTGTTCGGCTTCACGCTGGCGCTGAGCTTCCACCTGCTGAACGGCCTGCGCCACCTGTTCTGGGATGCCGGCTGGGGCTTCGACAAGGTGGTCTCGCACAAGGCCTCGGTCGCGGTGGTCGCCGGTTCGCTGGCGCTGACCGTCGTCATCTGGCTCCTCGCTTTCATTCTCTGAGGACGAAAAGAACATGGCTTCCCCCCGTTCCTCGCTCCGCTCGCCGATCGGTGCCGTTCGCGGCCTCGGCTCGGCCAAGGATGGCACCCATCACTGGTGGATGCAGCGCGTCTCCGCGATCGCCCTGGTGCCGCTGACCATCTGGTTCGTCGCCAGCCTCGTCGTGCTCGCCGGCAGCCCTTATGAAGTCTTCACCGCCTGGGTGGCGCAGCCGCTCGTCGCCGTGCTGCTCGGCCTCTTCGTCGGGGTCGGTTTCTGGCACCTGAAGCTGGGCGCCCAGGTCGTGATCGAAGACTATATCCACACCGAGTCGACCAAGATCGTGGTCCAGCTGCTGGTCAATTTCGCGACCGTGGCCCTGGCGGCCGCGGCCCTCTTCTCGATCCTCAAAATCGCGATCTGAGTGACGTCCATGCCCCAGGCTTATTCCATCATCGACCATACCTATGATGTCGTGGTCGTCGGCGCCGGCGGTGCTGGCCTTCGTGCCACCTTCGGCATGGCCGAGCGCGGTCTCAAGACCGCCTGCATCACCAAGGTCTTCCCGACCCGCTCCCACACCGTGGCGGCTCAGGGCGGCATCTCCGCCGCCCTCGGCAACATGGGCGAGGACGACTGGCGCTTCCACATGTACGACACCGTCAAGGGGTCGGACTGGCTGGGCGACCAGGACGCCATCGAATACATGTGTCGCAGCGCCCCCGAGGCGGTGATCGAACTCGAACATTACGGCGTGCCCTTCTCGCGCACGGCGGAAGGCAAGATCTACCAGCGCGCCTTCGGCGGCATGACCACCCATTACGGCAAGGGTCAGGCCCAGCGCACCTGCGCCGCCGCCGACCGGACCGGCCACGCCATCCTGCACACGCTGTACCAGCAGTCCTTGCGCTTCGACGCCCAGTTCTTCATCGAGTATTTCGTGCTCGATCTGATCATGGAAGACGGCGAATGCCGGGGCGTCATCGCCTGGTGCCTCGAGGACGGCTCGATCCATCGCTTCCGGGCGAAGATCGTCGTGCTGGCGACGGGCGGCTACGGCCGGGCCTATTTCTCGGCGACCTCGGCCCATACCTGCACCGGCGACGGTGGCGGCATGGTGCTGCGCGCCGGCCTGCCGCTGCAGGACATGGAATTCGTGCAATTCCATCCGACCGGCATCTATGGCGCCGGCTGCCTGATCACCGAAGGCGCCCGCGGCGAAGGCGGCATCCTGCGCAATTCCGAGGGCGAGCGGTTCATGGAACGCTACGCCCCCTCGGCCAAGGACCTGGCGTCGCGCGACGTCGTCTCGCGCGCCATGACCATCGAGATCCGCGAGGGCCGCGGCGTCGGCCCCAACAAGGATCACATCTACCTGCACCTCGAACATCTCGATCCGAAGATCCTGCACGAGCGTCTGCCGGGCATTTCGGAAAGCGCCAAGGTGTTCTCCGGCGTGGATGTCACCAAGCAGCCGATCCCGGTGCTGCCGACCGTCCACTACAACATGGGCGGCATTCAGACCAACTATCATGGCGAAGTCGTCACCCTGAAGGACGGCAACCCGGATTCGGTGATCCCGGGCCTGATGGCCATCGGCGAGGCGGCCTGCGTCTCGGTCCATGGCGCCAATCGTCTCGGCTCCAACTCGCTGATCGACCTCGTGGTCTTTGGTCGCGCCGCCGCGATCCGCGCCGCCGAGATCGTGAAGCCTGGCGCGGCGCAGAAGGATCTGGCCAAGGATTCGGCCGATTTCGCGCTGAACCGCTTCGATTACCTGCGCCATGCCAAGGGCTCGTCGTCGACCGCGCAGGTTCGCGGCCAGATGCAGCGCGTGATGCAGAACAACTGCGCCGTCTTCCGTACCGGCGAGGTGCTGGAGGAAGGCAAGCAGCTGATCGGCGAAGTGTGGAACATGTGGGGCGACATCGGCACGACCGACCGCTCGATGATCTACAACACCGATCTGCAGGAAACCCTCGAACTCGACAATCTGCTGCGCCAGGCCATGGTCACCATGCATGGCGCCGCCAACCGCCAGGAAAGCCGCGGCGCCCATGCCCGCGAGGATTTCCCGGACCGGAATGACGAGACCTGGATGAAGCATACCCTCGCCTGGGCGGACGAGAAGGGCAACGTGGCGATCGATTATCGCCCGGTGCACACCTATACGCTCACCGACGAGATCGAATACATCACGCCGCGTCCGCGCGTGTATTGAGGCGGCGGGATAGAAAGGCAAGGCCAATGGTCGAATTTGCACTGCCCAAGAATTCGAAAGTCGGCACCGGCAAGACGGTGAAGGCCAAGACGGGCGCCAAGCGCGTGAAGGCGTTCAAGATCTATCGCTACGACCCGGACAAGGGCCAGAACCCCAGCCTCGATACTTTCGAGGTGGATCTGGACCAGTGCGGGCCGATGGTTCTCGACGCGCTGATCAAGATCAAGAACGAGGTCGATCCGTCGCTCACCTTCCGGCGTTCCTGCCGCGAAGGCGTGTGCGGTTCCTGCGCGATGAACATCGACGGGGGCAACACGCTCGCCTGCACCAAGGCGATCGAGGACGTGAAGGGCGAGGTGAAGGTCTATCCGCTGCCGCATATGCCGGTGGTGAAGGATCTGGTGCCGGACCTGACCCACTTCTACGCGCAATATGCCTCGATCAAGCCGTGGATGCAGACGCAGACCCCGGCGCCGACGCGCGAGCGCCTGCAGTCGATGGAAGAGCGCGAGAAGCTCGACGGTCTCTACGAGTGCATCCTCTGCGCCTGCTGCTCGACCTCCTGCCCCAGCTACTGGTGGAATGGCGACCGTTACCTCGGCCCCGCCGTCCTGCTGCAGGCCTATCGCTGGCTGGTCGACACCCGCGACGAAGGCACGGGCGAGCGTCTCGACAATCTCGAGGACCCGTTCCGCCTCTATCGCTGTCACACGATCATGAACTGCGCCAATACCTGCCCCAAGGGGCTGAACCCGGCGAAGGCGATCGCCGGCATCAAGCAGATGATGGTCGAGCGCCGCGGCTGAGCCACGGGGCAGGGCCCGAACATGAAACGGCCGGGCGATCGCCCGGCCGTTTTTGTTTGCCCTGATGAGAAGCCGTGAATTACAGCTTCTTCACCTCCTCGAGGAACTTGTCGACTTCGCGGCGCATCAGCGCGGCCTGATCGGCGAGGGAGCTGGCGGCATTGGCGACCTTGCCGACGGCATGGCCGGATTCGCTGGTCGCCTGGCTCAGCGTGCCGACATTGTTGGTGACTTCGCGGGTGCCACCGGCGGCCTCCTGGACGTTGCGGCTGATTTCCTGCACCGCGCTGCCCTGCTGTTCGACCGCCGCCGCGATGGCCCCGGCGATTTCATTGATCTGGCCGATGGTCTGGGTGATCGCCGTGATCGCGCCGACCGCGTCATGGGTCGCGCCCTGGATCGAGGTGATCTGGCCGGCGATCTCCTCGGTCGCCTTGGCGGTCTGGTTGGCGAGGTTCTTCACCTCGGAAGCGACGACGGCGAAGCCCTTGCCCGCCTCGCCCGCCCGGGCCGCCTCGATCGTCGCGTTGAGCGCGAGGAGATTGGTCTGGCCGGCGATATCGTTGATCAGCTTGACCACGGCGCCGATCCGCTCGGACGCCTCGGCGAGGCCCTTCACGGTGACATTGGTCTTCTCGGCCTGGGCCACCGCCGCCTGGGCGACTGTCGACGACTGGGTCGCCTGACGGCCGATCTCGGCGACGGAGGCTGCCAGTTCCTCGGTCGCGGCGGCGACGGTCTGGACATTGGCCGAGGCTTCGTCGGCGTTGGAGGCGATGGTTCCGGCCTGGACGACCGTTTCCTGCACCACGTTGGACATGACATCGGCGGCGGCGCGCATCTCGTCGGCCGAACCTGCGACGGATTCGACGGCGGTCTTCACATTCTGCTCGAAACTGTCGATGACCTGCACGGTCTTGGTGATGATCGACCAGGTCACCATCGGGCCGATGTAGGTGCCATCGTCATCCATGATCGCCGAGACGCGCAGGTCCAGCGTCTCGGGGCCGAGCCTGATCTTGGCGCCATGCGGCAGGTTGCGGTGATCGGCCAGCATCCGGCGCTGGTGCGAGGGATTCTTGTGGAAGATGTCGATGCAGGTGCCAAGCGCGTTGTCGGCCTTAATCGGCAGCAGATGTTCGACCGCCCGCAGGGTGTTGATCGAGGTGCGGTTGATGTAATTGATCTCCAGCGTATCCTTGTCGGCGGTCATGACGTTGATCGGCATGTCGTCGAGCATGCGCATCAGGCGCTTGGTTTCGCGCTCCTGGCGCACGAATTCGGTGATGATCGACCAGGTCAGCATCGGGCCGATGTATTTGCCCGTGGCGTCGTAGATGGCGGAAACCTGAAGGTCCAGGATCTCGGGCCCGAGCTTGATGCGCGCGCGGTGCGGCAGGTTCCGGGGGTCGGCCAGGAGACGACGCTGATGGGCGGGAGCCTTGTGGAAAATATCGATCGACTGGCCGAGCAATTGATCCGCCTTGGCCGGCAGCAGATGCTCGAGTTTGCGTAATGTTTCGATAGATGTCTTGTTCAGATAGGTGATGGAAAAATCCTTCAGCTCGCACATCATGACGTTGACGGGCATGGAGTCGAGCATTTGTCTCAGGGCGGCGAGCTCACCTTTCACCTGGGTGAGTTCCGCCGAAGCGGCGGCTTCAGCTTCCTTGCGGCGTGCGAACATGAATAAAGACCTCTCGACCGGAAATCCGTGAAAGCGAATATCGGCCCCGTTTTCCTAACAATTGGTAAGTCGGGCCAAATTTGCTTTGTTAGCTGATGCAGCAAAAGGCGGGCTCTTGAGCGAAATCAACTTGGCGGTGCAAGAAATAACGGCGGATATGATTGCCCGTGTCGATCGCGGCGCGGTCGCAACCTATATCCCGGAGCTGGCGGGAATCGATCCGGCGAGGTTCGGCATCGCGGTCGTCGATGCCGAGGGGGCACAGCATGTCGCGGGCGACGGCGACATGCTGTTTTCAATCCAGAGCATCTCGAAGGTCTTCACCCTCACCCTCGCCCTCGGCAAGGTCGGCGACGCGCTGTGGCAGCGGGTCGGGAAGGAGCCATCGGGCAACCCGTTCAATTCCATCGTGCAGCTGGAATACGAGAAGGGCATTCCGCGCAATCCCCTGATCAACGCGGGGGCGATCGCCGTCGCCGACGCGATCCTGGCCGGTCACACGCCAAAGGCGGTGCTGGGCGAGATCCTGCGTTTCCTGCGGTATGTCTCGGATGACGAGACCATTCATATCGACCGTGCCGTCGCCGCTTCGGAACAGGCGACGGGATTCCGCAACGCCGCCCTGGCCAATTACCTGCGCGCCTGCGGCAATCTGCGCCATCCGGTCGAAATGGTGCTCGGGGTCTATTTTCACCACTGCGCCATCGCCATGTCCTGCCGGCAGCTCGCGATGGCCGGGCGCTATCTCGCCTTCGCCGGGCGCCATCCGACGGCGGGCGGCAAGGTCATCTCGGCCGAGCGGGCCAAGCGCATCAATGCCCTGATGCTGACCTGCGGTCATTACGACGGTTCGGGCGATTTCGCCTTCAGGGTCGGCATGCCGGCGAAAAGTGGCGTGGGCGGCGGCATCCTGGCGGTGGTGCCGGGCAAGGCCTCGATCGCGGTGTGGTCGCCCGGGCTCGACGCCCAGGGCAACTCCGTCCTTGGATCCGCCGCGCTCGAGCTTCTGTCGCGGCGGATGAACTGGTCGATCTTCGGCGAGTGATGCGGGCGCGGACTCGGCCGGACTAGCGCTCGATGCCGCGGCCGGCGTGGGCGGCGCTCTCGATCAACGTGCCGGCGCCATGGGCGGTGAAGGTTTCCAGCAGCAGGGCATGGGGCGTGCGGCCGTCAAGGATGACGGCGGCCTCGACGCCGCTGTCGACCGCATCGAGGCAGGTTTCCACCTTGGGGATCATGCCGCCGTGGATCGTGCCGTCGGCGATCAGGGCGCGGGCCTGTTCCGCCGTCATGCGGTCGATCAGCTTGCCGTCCTTGTCGAGAACGCCCGGCACGTCGGTCAGCAGCAGGAAGCGCGAGGCCCGCATGGCCGAGGCGATGGCGCCCGCCGCGGTATCGGCATTGATATTATAGGTGTGGCCGTCCTCGCTGATGCCGATGGGCGCGACGACGGGGATGAAGTCCGACCGCTCGAACAGATAGAGCACGCGGGGATCGACCGATTCGGGCTCGCCGACGAAACCATAGTCGAGCACCTTCTCGATGTTCGATTCGGGGTCGTGCTTGGTCTTGGTCAGCTTGCGGGCGCGGATCAGCGGGCCGTCCTTGCCGGAAATGCCGATGGCATTGCCCCCGGCGGCATTGATCGCGCCGACGATCTGCTTGTTGATCGAGCCGGCGAGGACCATTTCCACCACCTCGACCGCCGGCTGATCGGTGACGCGCAAGCCATCGATGAAGGACGACTTGATGCCCAGCCGGTCCAGCATCTTGCCGATCTGCGGGCCGCCGCCATGGACGACGATCGGATTGATGCCGACCTGCTTGAGAAGGACGATGTCGCGGGCGAAGGCCTTGGCCGCCGCGTCGTCCCCCATGGCATGGCCGCCGTATTTGACGACGAAGCTGCTGTCGGCGTAGCGCCGCATGTAGGGCAGGGCTTCGGTGATGGTCGTGGCGGTATGCAGCCAGCGGGTGCGCAGTTTCAGGTCGGCCCGTTCGGCGGCGGCGGTATCCGGCTTGTCGCTCATCACAGCTTCCTTGTCCCGAGAGTGGGCTTCGCTTAACCCAATGCGGCCGGATTGCCAAGTGCCGCGAGGGTGGCACGCAACTCGGGAATGCCGGCACCGGTCTCGCTCGACGTCGGCAGGATCACCGGATGGGCCGCGACATGGGGCCGGATCGCCTCGGCGACGGTCCTGGTCATGGCCTCGAGTTCGGCCGGTTTCATCTTGTCGGTCTTGGTCAGCACGATCTGATAGGACACCGCCGACTTGTCGAGCAGCTTCATCGCCGCATGATCGGGGGCCTTGGGGCCGTGGCGGCTGTCGATCAGGACGAGGACCCGCTTCAGGTTCGGGCGGCCGGCCAGGAAGGTCTCGGTCAGGTCGACCCATTGGGCGACCTTGTCCTTGGAGACCTTGGCGAAGCCGTAGCCCGGCAGATCGACGAGGGTGAGGCGGTCGCCGAGGTTGAAGAAATTCAGCTGCTGGGTCCGGCCCGGGGTGTTGGACACCCGCGCGAGGGTGTTCCGCCCGGTCAGGGCGTTGACCAGCGACGATTTGCCGACGTTGGAGCGCCCGGCGAAGGCGATCTCGGGCAGGCCCGGGGGCGGCAGCTCGGCGAGCCTGGTCGCGCCCCAGGTGAACTGGCATTCGGCCGCGAACAGCTTCCGTCCCGCCTCGAGGGTCTCGGGCGTGACGGCGCCGTCTTCGGGTCGCAGCTTGTCGGTCATCGTTTGCCCGGCGGCCGGCCGCCGGTCGGGCTGCCGGAACGGCCCGGCAGGGCC